>NZ_JBEXKC010000033.1:0-80291 GCF_040609475.1 Streptomyces sp. NPDC004667
GGGCCGCCCCCTCAGCCCGGTACAGGCGGCGCGCAGGCGCGCCTCCGCACCGCCGAGCCGTGTGTAGGCCTCCGAGAGCACGGCCATGCCGGCGGCGGGACCGCCGCCCCCGCCCCCGTACGGCGGCGGCGGGGACCCGTACGGCGGGGGAGGCGGCTACGGCATGCCCGACCCGCTCGCGGGGATGCCCCCGCTCGCCGACTTCGGCAGGCGGCTCGCGGCGCGCGTCATCGACGTGCTCATCGTCGGGGTGCCGCTGTTCCTCATCCAGCTGCCGTTCGGCAGGAACCGGTACATGGTCGACACGAACAAGGGGGAGGACGTCAGCGAGGTCATCACGAAGTCGTACAACGGCTCGGGCCTGCTGTGGACGCTCGTCTCGATCCTCGCGTACGTCGGCTACGACTGGTGGCTCACCAAGCAGAGCGGCCAAACGGTCGGCAAGAAGGCCTTGGGCCTGCGCGTCGCGATGCTGAACGACGGCAGCGTGCCCCCGTCGAACCCCTCGCTCGGCCGGGCCGCCGTGCTCTGGATCCCGACCCTGGTGTGCTGCTTCTGCCTGTGGCCGCTCGCCCTGATCGTGTCGATGCTCGTCGACAAACCGTACCGGCAGGGCCTGCACGACAAGGTGGGCAAGACCGTGGTGGTCAAGACGACTTAGGCGCGAACGCGAACGCGTAGGCGCACGGGTCCGCGCGGGCGGCCGTCCCTCCGGGGGTGGCCGCCCGCTCCGGTGTTCCCGCTCCGTCCGCTCCGGTGTGTCCGCTCAGAGGCGGACGGTGTGCTCGGCGGGGGCCGTTCGCGGTTCGGGCACCCGGTGGCCGTCCGGGGCGGGGGCGGTGGCCGGGGCGGTGGCGGTCGCCTGCCCCGTCCGCCCCGCGGCGTGCCGGCCGCGACGGCGCGGCTGCGGCACGGTGAGGGCGACCAGCAGCCCGAGGGCGAGCGCGGCCGCGGAGATGACGGCCACTCCGAGTCCCGTGCTCGTCTGCGAGAGCAGCAGCATGGCGATCGTCGACACGATGACGGTGGCGGAGCCGTAGGCGAGCTGTGCGGCAGTCGGACGCGGCATGGCGTGTTCCGTCCTCAAGGCGGGGAGGGGGAGCCGGCTCGACCGGTCGCGCGTCAAGTGACTCCAGAACGGGATGCCCGAGCCGCACCGGAAGTAAGCGTGACCTTACCCACGGTGTGGCAGCACGGGGGGCGCACGGGATCACGTGATGCGCCGTCACCGGCCCCCTGCGGAGCGCCCTTCGCCCTGGAAGACCCCCGTTGGCGGCGGAACGTCCGAATAGCGGAACTCCTTGACCGCATAGTGCAGTTGTAAGGAAGAAGTCAAGGTCTGTCTTTTCTTTAGACTCTCCGGTCAAATGTCGTCACTTGAGACGCGCGCCGCGCGGAACCCCCCGCTCCTATGGAGACGTTCCGACCTACGTTGCGGCCGCGGGAGGGGAACGACATCAAGTGACCGGCAATTCCGTCAGACGACGCACCGTGCGCACCCTGGCCATCGGTGTGACCATGGCCGCCTGCGCGACCAGCGCCACCTTCTTCACCGTCACCGCCGCCCAGGCGGAGGACAAGGGCCCCGGCGTCTCCGCTTCCGACCGGCAGGACCCGACCGCTCCTGCCAAGCTCGTCGACCACGACCTCAAGGGGCCGTTCAGCGAGCAGCAGGCGAAGCAGAAGAAGGCCGCCCTGGAGCAGGTGCTGAGCGGCAAGAAGGACGTCGAGCAGCGCGGCGCCTCGAAGGTCGTCAAGCTGGACGACAAGAAGTACGTCGAGCTGGGCCGCGAGAAGACCGACAAGATCTTCACGATCCTCGTCGAGTTCGGCGACCAGGTCGACAACACGACCATGTTCGACCCGGACGGCCCCGACGGCCCGAAGCCGCCCGTGCCGAAGTACGGCGGCACCCCCGGCCCGCTGCACAACCAGATCGCGCAGCCGGACCGCGCGAACAACAACAGCACGGCCTGGCAGAAGGACTACAGCCGCCAGCACTTCCAGGACCTGTACTTCGGTACCGGTCAGGGCAAGGACTCGCTGAAGACCTACTACGAGAAGACCTCCTCGGGCCGCTACTCCGTCGACGGCCAGGTCGCCGACTGGGTCAAGATCCCGTACAACGAGGCCCGTTACGGCTCGAACTACTGCGGCCAGACCAACTGCTCCAACGTGTGGGACACCGTCAAGGACGGCGTCAACGCGTGGGTGGAGGCCCAGAAGAAGGCCGGCAAGACCGACGCCGAGATCAAGGCCACGCTGGCGCAGTACGACCAGTGGGACCGCAACGACTACGACGGCGACGGCAACTTCAACGAGCCCGACGGCTACATCGACCACTTCCAGATCGTCCACGCGGGCGAGGACGAGTCGGCCGGCGGCGGCGTGCAGGGCACCAACGCGCTGTGGGCGCACCGCTGGTACGCGTACGGCACCGACGCGGGCAAGACCGGCCCGGCGAACAACAAGGCCGGCGGTACCCAGATCGGTGACACCGGCATCTGGGTCGGCGACTACACGATGCAGCCGGAGAACGGCGGCCTCGGCGTCTTCGCGCACGAGTACGGCCACGACCTCGGTCTGCCGGACCTCTACGACACCTCCGGCGGCGGCGACAACTCCGTCGGCTTCTGGTCCCTGATGTCGGCCGGCTCCTGGCTCGGCGACGGCAAGGAGTCCATAGGCAACGTCCCCGGCGACATGACCGCCTGGGACAAGCTGCAGCTGGGCTGGCTGAACTTCGACAAGGCCAAGGCCGCGACGAAGTCCACCCACAAGCTGGGTGTGTCGGCGTACAACACCAAGGACAAGCAGGCGCTGCTCGTCGAGCTGCCGAAGAAGCAGGTCAAGACCGACATCGTCGCTCCCGCCGAGGGTTCCTCGCAGTGGTGGAGCAACATGGGTGACGACCTGAAGAACACCCTCACCCGCTCCGTCGACCTGACGGGCAAGAAGTCCGCCGCCCTTTCCCTCAAGGGCTGGTGGGACATCGAGCAGGACTACGACTTCCTCTACACCGAGGTGTCCACGGACGGCGGCGCCACCTGGACGGCGCTGCACGGCACCGCCGACGGCGCGGCCATCCCGTCCGACGCCTCCGGCAGCCCGTCGCTGACCGGTGTCTCCGGCGCCTGGAAGTCCCTGAACTTCCCGCTCGACGCCTACGCGGGCAAGAAGGTCGACCTCCGCTTCCGCTACCAGACGGACGGCGGCGCGGGCGGCAAGGGCTTCGCCGCCGACGCCCTCAACCTGACCGCGGACGGTGCCACCGTCTTCGCCGACGGCGCCGAGAACGGCGACAACGGCTGGACGGCCAAGGGCTTCTCCCGCCAGGGCGCCGGCTTCACCAAGGAGTACGCGCAGTACTACCTGGCCGAGAACCGCCGCTACGTCTCGTACGACTCGACCCTCAAGGTCGGCCCGTACAACTTCGGCTTCGCCAACACCAAGCCGGGCTGGGTCGAGCACTACCCGTACCAGGACGGCCTGCTGCTGTGGCTCTGGGACACCTCCCAGAAGGACAACAACACCAGCCAGCACCCGGGCTCCGGTCTGATCCTGCCGATCGACGCCAACGCCAAGCCGATGAAGTGGTCGGACGGCACCCTGCTGCGGAACAAGATCCAGCCGTACGACGCCCCGTTCAGCGCCTACTCGACGGACGCGTTCACCCTGCACAAGAACGGTGAGGCGCTCTTCGTCAAGCCGAAGCCGGCCCAGCTGGTCTTCGACGACCACAAGGGCAAGTACTGGTACGAGGAGAACCCGACCGGTTCGGTGAAGGTCACTGACACCAACACCAAGATCAAGATCGCGAAGGAGACCTACGACGGCCTCCAGATGACGGTCGAGGTCGGCCCCGCCACCAAGTAACTCGGTAAAACTGCAGGTCAAAGCATGATCGGCCGTCGCCCTCTAGCGGGCGGCGGCCGATCGCGTTTAGATGCGGGTGCGAGTTTTCTTATTGACGGGGGAGCTGAAGATCATGCCAGGTGGAGGTTTCGTCAGACTGCCGGGCGGCAGCGTGGTGGTCGCGCTGACGCTGCCGCGGCCGACCGGAGAGGCGGGAGAGGGCGGTAACGTCCGCGTGCTGGTGCACGCCGCGAACCGGGCCCGCGCCCTGACCAGGCTGCGGAACCTCGGCATGCGGGCCGTCTACCTGCGCGGCAACGCCCAGCCGCCGACCCCGGACGAGGTCACGGCCGTCCTCCACCACCCCGACGGCCTGCTGTGGCGCTGCGCGCCGGACCGCGCGACGGAACTCTGGCACCCGATCCGCGCCCTCCTGGGCAACGCGTAGCCGCGTCCGCGGAGGGGGCCTGGAGCGCGGCTGTGGCCCCCGGGAGCGGCCCGGGGCGTCCCGGCCGCCCGGGCGCCGCACGCGCCCGCCGGCCGGGGCCCTGCGCAGGACCTCGGCCGCGTCCGGGCGGGCTCCGCAGCGGGGCTGCGGCTTCCGGCGGCCGCCCGGCCCCGGTGCCGGGCCCGGGCGGTCCGCGTAAGGAGGCCCGGCCCTGGCGGTCCGCGTAAGGCAGCCCGGCCCTGGCGACCGGCGTAAGGCGGCCGGCCCTGGCGGTCCGCGTAAGGCGCCCGGCCCAGGCGGCCCGGCCCAGGCGGCCCGGCCGAGGCGGCCCGGCCCAGACGGTCCGGCCCAGGCGGTCCGTGTCAGGCGGCCCCGCCCAGGCGGTGCGGGTCAGCCGGCCCGGGTCGGCGGCGGACCGGCCCCGCCGGTTCGGGTCAGTGGCGGTTCGGGGCGGCGCCCACCAGGGTCACGCCCGCCGTGTGCAGCTCGTCCAGGGCGCGGGTGGTGGTGTGCGGGGCCACGGCGGCCGTGAGGTCCAGCAGGACGCGGGTGGTGAACCCGGCGCGGGCCGCGTCCAGGGCGGTGGCCTTCACGCAGTGGTCGGTGGCGATGCCGACCACGTCGACCTCGCTCACCTCCCGCTCGCGCAGCCACTCGGCGAGCGTCACGCCGTTCTCGTCGGCCCCCTCGAAACCGCTGTACGCGGCGTCGTACGCGCCCTTGTCGAAGACGGCGGCGACCGCGCCGGAGGCGACGGCCGGGGCGAAGTTCGGGTGGAAGCCGACGCCCTCGGTCCCGGCGACGCAGTGCACCGGCCAGGAGGTCTCGAAGTCGGGCTCGGCCGGGGGCCGCGCGAAGTGCGGACCGGGGTCGACGTGGTGGTCCCGGGTGGCGACCACGTGCCGGTAGCCGGCGGTGCTCTGCCCGATCAGCTCGGTGATCGCGGCTGCGACGTCGGCCCCACCGGTGACGGCGAGGCTGCCGCCCTCGCAGAAGTCGTTCTGTACGTCGACGACGATCAGTGCGCGGTGCATGTCACGTGCCTTTCGGCTGGTTGGTGTGCGGCGGACCCTGCGGGGGCTCTTCCCCCGCCCCGCCCCTACCCGAAACGGGCCCCCGCCCGCTCCGTCACGCGGCTCAGAGGTATTCCGTCGGGATCACGGCCTCGCCGCGGGAGAGCTGCGTCGCCGAGAGGGGCAGCGCGGCGCGGGCCGCCAGGTGGCGCTCGCGGGCGGCCTCCAGGGGCTCGCGGGCCACCACCTCGCCCGCCTTGACGAGCTGGGTCAGCAGCTGGTGGTCGGCCAGCGCGGCCGGCACCGGGCCGGTGCCGACGACCTCCGCCTCGGCGATCCCCTCCGCGTCCACGCGGCGCGCGGCCCACTTGCGCCCGCCGATGGAGGTCTTGCCGCCGGTGGACTTCTTCGCGACCGGGGCCAGGGCGGCCTTCGGGTCGCCGGAGACCGCCCGCGCGACCAGCTTGTAGACCATCGAGCACGTCGGGTGCCCGCTGCCCGTCACCAGCTGGGTGCCGACGCCGTACGCGTCCACCGGCGCCGCCGCCAGCGAGGCGATGGCGTACTCGTCCAGGTCCGAGGTGACCACGATCCGCGTGTTCACCGCGCCCAGCTCGTCCAGCTGCTGGCGCACCCGGTGCGCGACCAGCAGCAGGTCGCCCGAGTCGATCCGGACGGCGCCCAGGTCGGTGCCCGCCACCTCCACGGCGGTGCGGACGGCCTCGGCCACGTCGTAGGTGTCCACCAGCAGGGTGGTGCCCCGGCCCAGCGAGGCCACCTGGGCGGTGAACGCGTCCCGCTCGCTGTCGTGCACGAGGGTGAAGGCGTGCGCGCTGGTGCCGACCGTAGGGATGCCGTACCGGAAGCCGGCCGCCAGGTCGGAGGTGGAGGCGAAGCCGCCCACGTACGCGGCCCGCGCCGAGGCGACGGCGGCCAGCTCGTGGGTGCGCCGCGCGCCCATCTCGATCAGCGGCCGCCCGCCGGCGGCGGAGGCCATCCGGGAGGCGGCGGCCGCGATGGCGGAGTCGTGGTTGAGGATCGACAGGATCACGGTCTCCAGCAGCACGCACTCGGCGAAGCTGCCCTCGACCCGCAGGAGCGGCGATCCGGGGAAGTAGACCTCCCCCTCCGGGTAGCCCCAGATGTCACCCGAGAAGCGGTACGAGGCCAGCCAGTCCAGCGTCCGCATGTCGACGACGGCCCGTTCCCGCAGGAACTCCAGCACCGCACCGTCGAAGCGGAAGTTCTCGACGGCGTCCAGCACGCGCCCGGTGCCGGCGACGACTCCGTAGCGCCGGCCCTCGGGCAGCCGCCGGGTGAAGACCTCGAAGACCGAGCGCCGGTCGGCGGTGCCGTTGGCCAGCGCGGCCTGCAGCATCGTGAGCTCGTAATGGTCCGTGAAGAGCGCTGTCGACGGCACGTCCACCGGCAGGCCCAGGTCCGCAGGGTTCATGTCACGGATGCTAGCGCACATTTCGTCAAAGTGACGAGATGTAGGGGCCCGTTTGTGCGACGGGCCCCCGGCAGTGGCAGCATGGGACAAGTGAGTGTTGCTCCCATTGAGATCGAACGCACCGAATCGGCCGAAGAGACCTTCGCGGTCCCCGAACCCGACGTCCCGTGGGTGACCCTGGTGCACAACGACCCGGTCAACCTCATGAGCTACGTGACGTACGTGTTCCAGGCGTACTTCGGCTACCCCAAGGACAAGGCGACCCGGCTGATGATGGACGTCCACCACAAGGGCCGGGCGGTCGTCTCCAGCGGCACCCGCGAGGAGATGGAACGGGACGTGCAGGCCATGCACGGCTACGGGCTCTGGGCGACCCTCTCGCAGGACCGCTTCTGATGGGCGGCGTGTTCGAGACCCGCGACGGCGGCGGCGCCACCCTGGCCCTGGACGGGATCGAGATCTCGATCCTGCGCTCCCTCGCCGTGCAGCTGCTGGAGCTGATCGGCCCCGGCGAGCCGGAGCCCGCGGCGGACGCCGACCCGCTGGCCGTGCTCTTCGCCTCCGACGGCCCCACCGAACCCCCCTCCGACCCGGCGCTGGCCCGGCTCTTCCCCGACGCCTACGGGGGCCCCGGCGCGAACGGGGGGCAGAGCGAGGAGGAGCTGCGGGCGCGCTCGGCGGAGTTCCGCCGCTTCACCGAGAACGACCTGCGCACCCGAAAGCGGGAGGACGCGCTGGCCGTCGTGCGCAGCCTCGACGCCCTCGCCCCGGACGGCGAGGGCGCGGCGCTGCTGGAGCTGACCGACGAGCTGCCGCTGCGCTGGCTCGGGGCCCTCAACGACCTGCGGCTGACCATCGCGGCGCGCCTGGACATCACCGAGGACGACGAGAGCGCGGTGCTCTTCCGCCTTCCGGACGACGATCCGCGCAAGCCGATGGTGATGGCCTACCTCTGGCTCGGCGGCCTGCAGGAAACGCTCATCGAGACCCTTTAGCCGCGCATCGGCCGCGCAACGGCCACGCGAGGTTCGCTCAGCGGACGCTCAAATCCGGATAACGATCAGATCACCACCATGTGGTGATCTGATCTGTTCCATGCCCTATGTCCGGATTTCTTTATGGCGCGCGTCACATTTCGCCCCCTCGGCCACCCGTAAGCACGTGATAAATCTTCACGACCGCCGACGGGACGCCACCCATGTCCCCCGGCCCGCTTGAACCGGCTGACCGCCGGCGTGCAACTCCATCCGTATCCGGGGGGATCGAGGACCCGATCCGCAGCCAGTGAAGGCGCGGGTCGGCGTGGAGAAAGGCGCACCAAGACATGACCTCTGTGCAGGTCGAGCAGCACGACAAGACGCCCGGTGAGGGCGCGCAGGGCGAGGGCGAGGGCTACCACCGCGCACTCGGAGCCCGCCAGATCCAGATGATCGCCATCGGCGGAGCCATCGGCACCGGCCTGTTCATGGGCGCCGGCAAGGCGATCTCCAAGGCGGGACCGAGCCTGATCCTGGCCTACGCCATCGCCGGCCTGGTCATCTTCTTCATCATGCGGGCGCTGGGCGAGCTGCTCATGTACCGCCCCGTGTCCGGTTCCTTCTCGGACTACGCCCGCGAGTTCCTGGGCCCGTTCTGGGGGTACGCGACCGGCTGGACGTACTGGCTGTTCTGGGTGGTCACCGGCATCGTCGAGGTCACCGCGGCGGCCAAGTACATGTCGTACTGGACCCACGACAGCTTCCCGCAGTGGGCCTACGCGCTGATCTTCACGGTCATCCTCTACCTGGCCAACCTGATCTCCGTGAAGCTCTTCGGTGAGCTGGAGTTCTGGTTCTCCATGGTCAAGGTCACCGCCATCGTCGGCATGATCCTGATCTGCGCCGGCATCCTCACCATCGGCTTCTCCGACGCCGCGGACACCGCCTCCGTCTCCAACCTGTGGAACAACGGCGGCTTCTTCCCGAACGGCATCGGCGAGACGCTGATGACCCTGCAGATCGTGATGTTCGCCTTCCTCGCGGTCGAGCTGGTCGGCGTCACCGCCGGCGAGTCCAAGGACCCCGAGAAGACCCTGCCCAAGGCCATCAACACCGTGCCGTGGCGCATCGCCGTCTTCTACGTCGGCGCCCTCATCATGATCATGTCGGTCATCCCGTGGTCGAACTTCAAGGCCGGCGAGAGCCCCTTCGTGCTGGCCTTCGAGAAGATGGGTCTCGGCATCGGCGCCGCGATCGTGAACTTCGTCGTGCTGACCGCCGCGCTGTCCTCCTGCAACTCGGGCATGTACTCCACCGGCCGCATGCTGCGCGACCTCGCGCTCAACGGCCAGGGCCCGAAGTTCTTCACCAAGCTCACCAAGAGCGGCACCCCGCTCGTCGGCACCACCTTCTCCGCCGCGCTGATGCTGGTGGGCGTCTGGATCAACTACGTCGCCCCGGGCAAGGCCTTCGACTACGTCGTCTCCTTCGCCACCATCTCCGGCATGTGGGCCTGGATCATGATCCTGGTCTGCCAGATCCGCTACCGCGCCAAGGCCGACCGCGGCGAGCTGCCGCAGTCCTCCTTCCGCGCCCCCGGCGCCCCCTGGACCAGCTGGTTCGCCCTGCTCTTCATCGGCATGGTCATCGTGATGATGGGCGTCGACAAGGACTCCCGCGTCTCGCTGTACTGCGCGCCGCTGTGGGGCCTGATCCTCGGCGCCTCCTACCTCGTCCTCAAGAAGCGCAACCCGAGCGGCGCGGCCTTCAACAAGGTCGAGAGGGCCTCGCAGTCGGCCTGAGCACCGCCCCCCCGGACCGTGGGTCCCGGCCGCCTGCCGCGGCCGGGAAACACGCCCCCGGAAGCCTCGTGTCCATCATTCGGGCCCTCCCGTACCGCTCCTCGGTACGGGAGGGCCCGTCTGCTTATCCTGTCGCTCATGCTGACCCTCACCCAGGACCTGTACGACCGGATCGTGGAGCACGCCCGCAAGGACCACCCCGACGAGGCGTGCGGCATCGTGGCCGGCCCGGCGGGCACCGGGCGCCCCGAGCGGTTCGTCCCCATGCTCAACGCGGCCCGCTCGCCCACGTTCTACGAGTTCGACTCGAAGGATCTGCTCAAGCTCTACCGCGAACTCGACGACCGCGACGAGGAGCCGGTGATCGTCTACCACTCCCACACCGCGACCGAGGCCTACCCCTCGCGCACCGACATCACGTACGCCAACGAGCCCGGAGCGCACTACGTCCTGGTCTCCACGGCCGACCAGGACGGCCTCGGCGAATTCCAGTTCCGGTCCTACCGGATCGTCGACGGAGTGATCACGGAGGAAGAAGTGCAGGTCGTCGAGGGCTACTGACCAGTATGCGAGCGGATGTGGTCCACGATGCGGGATCACACTCCAAACGGGGGACCGGGAATCGTTAACATGACCGCATGGTTTCCCACGACGTGAGCATCGAGACGCCCGGCAGGCTGCTGCTCGTGGCGCGGCTGCACGTCGACCTGTGCCGCCTCGCCAGCGCCATCTGTCCTGCCGCCTGAGCACCCCGGCCCCCCGTGCGGGGCCGCAAGAGCCGCGCGCCCGCACTTCCCTTCACGCCCTCCCGACACTGGAGCCCGCTGCCATGGCCATCGAGGTCCGCATCCCCACCATCCTCCGCACCTACACCGACGGCGAGAAGGCCGTGAACGGCGAAGGCGCGACCCTCGCCGACCTGCTCGCCGACCTGGAAACCCGCCACAAGGGCATCGAGGAGCGCATCGTCGACGGCGGCCAGCTGCGCCGCTTCGTGAACGTCTACCTCAACGACGAGGACGTCCGCTTCCTCGACGGCATCTCCACCGCCCTCAAGGACGGCGACAGCGTCACCATCCTCCCGGCCGTGGCCGGCGGCTCGAAGTAATGCGCTACGACTCCCCGCTCGCGGCGGTCGGCAACACCCCGCTGGTCCGGCTGCCGCGACTGTCGCCCTCGGCGGACGTCCGCATCTGGGCCAAGCTGGAGGACCGCAACCCGACCGGCTCGATCAAGGACCGCCCCGCGCTCCACATGGTCGAGCAGGCGGAGAAGGACGGCCGCCTCTTCCCCGGCTGCACCATCCTGGAACCCACCTCCGGCAACACGGGCATCTCGCTCGCCATGGCCGCGAAGCTCAAGGGCTACCGGATCGTGTGCGTGATGCCGGAGAACACCTCGCAGGAGCGCCGGGACCTTCTCGCGATGTGGGGAGCCGAGATCGTCTCGTCGCCGGCGGCGGGCGGCTCCAACACCGCCGTGCGGGTGGCCAAGGAACTGGCGGCCGAGCACCCCGACTGGGTGATGCTCTACCAGTACGGCAACCCGGACAACGCGGGCGCCCACTACGCGACGACGGGCCCCGAGATCCTCGCCGACCTGCCCTCCATCACCCACTTCGTGGCGGGCCTCGGTACGACCGGCACCCTGATGGGCGTCGGCCGCTACCTGCGCGAGCACGTCCCGGGCGTGAAGATCGTCGCCGCCGAGCCGCGCTACGACGACCTCGTCTACGGCCTGCGCAACCTCGACGAGGGCTTCGTCCCGGAGCTCTACGACGCCTCGGTCCTGACGACCCGTTACTCGGTCGGCTCCGCGGACGCGGTCACCCGCACCCGCGACCTGCTCCGCGAGGAGGGCATCTTCGCGGGCGTCTCCACGGGCGCGGCCCTGCACGCGGCGATCGGCGTCGGCCGCAAGGCGGCGGCGGCCGGCGAGACGGCGGACATCGTGTTCGTCGTGGCCGACGGCGGCTGGAAGTACCTGTCGACGGGCGTCTACACGGCGGCCACGACCGAAGAGGCCATCGAGGTCCTCCAGGGCCAGCTCTGGGCGTAGCCCTCCCGGCCCGCGCCGCGCGGGGCGAGGTCCCCTACCCGCCCTTCGACCGTTCCCCGGGGCAAGCCCCGGACCCGCCGGGGCCCGGGGGCGGAGCCCCGGGGAACGGGCGAAGGGCGGGGCGGGGAGTCGGCCCCGCGCAGCGGCACGCAGCGCCACGGCCCTCACCCCGCGAGGTGCTCCGCCAGGATCGCCGCGTGGCCGGACCCCGGGTCCTTGACCGCGGTCAGCAGCGTCAGGGGCCCGGCCAGGCTCCGCAGCCGCTCCAGCTCCGCCACCGCCTCCGGCTCCGCCAGCTCCGCCTCGTAGCGCCGCCGGAACTCCCCGGCGCCGCCACCCGCGTGGAACCACTTGCGCAGCTCCGCCGACGGCGTCAGCGCCCGCGGCCACTCGTCCACCGCGGCCGCCTCCTTCGACAGCCCCCGCGGCCACAGCCGGTCCACCAGCACCCGCACCCCGTCCGCCCCCGGCTCGGGGGGATCGTAGACGCGCCGCAGCCGGATCACCCGGCCCCGCCGCCCAGCCCCTTGGCCTCGTCCCACACCACCGGGTCCACCGTCCCCGTCCGCGTCCCGAACTCCCACAGCGACACCTCCTCCGGCCGGTCCGCCTCCAGGAAGGAGACGCGGCCCTGGGATCCCACGACCCCCGGCGGCAGCGGGATCACCCCGGGGCGCCGGTCGTCGTACTTCCCGGTGATCCACGCGACCCGCGCCCGTTCCCCGTGCCGGGGCACCGACAGCACCAGGCACGGCCGGCCGTCGGCCAGACACCACAGCTCACCGGCGTGTACGGACGGCGGCGGCCCCGGCCCGTGGGGGCCGCCCGGGGCCCGGCGGACCGGCCGCGCCCGCCGTGGGATCAGCACCACCACCGCCACGGCGACCGCCGCCAGCACGGCGGGCCACCAGGACGTGTCCATATTCCGACCGTAGCCGCGCCCGGGGGCCCCGGCGCGGCAACGCCCGTCCCCCCTGTCGCTCCCCCGGGTGACAGCGCAGGTGATTCCCCCCACAACGGCCTGCCGCGGAGGAGCGACCGGAGGTTTCGCGCCTTACGCTCGACCCACGCACGGCCCGCATTCCGTCCACGGACCGTCCACGGAGGTTCACGCTCCATGAAGCTCACCGTCGTCGGCTGTTCGGGGTCCTTCCCGTCCGCGGATTCGGCATGTTCGAGCTATCTCGTCGAGGCCGACGGCTTCCGGCTGCTCCTCGACATGGGCAACGGCTCCCTCGGCGCGCTCCAGCGCCACTGCGGTCTCTACGACCTCGACGCGATCTTCCTGAGCCACCTGCACGCCGATCACTGCATCGACATGTGCGCGTACTTCGTCGCCCGCTACTACCGGCACGAGGGCGGCCGCTGCGGAGCCCTCCCCGTCTACGGGCCCGAGGGCACCGAGCAGCGGCTGACCACGGCCTACGAGGACGTCCCCGACGAGCGCTCGATGAGCGAGGTCTTCGACTTCCGCACCCTGAAGTCCGGCGGCTTCGAGATCGGCCCGTTCACGGTGCGCACCGAGCGGGTCCGCCACCCCGTGGAGTCGTACGGCATCCGGGTGGAGCACGGCGGGCGCTCGCTGGTCTACTCCGGGGACACCGGTGCCTGCCCGGAGCTGGCGGCGCTGGCCGAGGGCGCCGACCTGTTCCTGTGCGAGGCCTCCTTCACGGACGGCAAGGAGGACGTGCCCGACCTGCACCTCAACGGGCGCGAGGCCGGCGAGTACGCGCGCGGCGGTGGCGTGGGGCGGCTCGTGCTGACGCACATCCCGCCGTGGACGGACGCCGGGCGGAACCTGGCCGACGCGCGGGCGGTCTACGACGGCCCCGTGGAGCTCGCACGGCCGGGCGCCGTCCACGAGGTCTGACGCGCGGGCGCGCGGCGCGCGGAACGCGGAACGCGGGAGCCCCCGCCCTCCCTTCGGGGAGAGCGGGGGCTCCTGTGCGCGGTGGGGCGTGCGGCCTACTTGGCCTCGGCCTTGAGCAGCTCGGCGAGCTCCTCGTCGGACTCGCGGCCCGGCGTCGGGAGGTTCCACTTGGTGATCGCGAAGCGGAAGACCGCGTAGTAGACCGCTCCGAAGGCCAGGCCGATCGGAATGATCATCCACGGGTTGGTGGCGAGCTTCCAGTTCAGCAGGTAGTCGATCAGGCCGGCCGAGAAGCCGAAGCCGTCGTGGACGCCCAGGCCCCAGGTGACGGCCATGGAGATACCGGTCAGGACGGCGTGGACCGCGTACAGCAGCGGCGCGAGGAAGAGGAAGGTGAACTCGATCGGCTCGGTGACACCGGTGACGAAGGAGGTCAGGGCCAGCGAGATCATCATGCCCATCACGACCTTGCGGCGCTCGGGGCGGGCGCAGTGCGCGATGGCGATGGCGGCGGCCGGCAGGCCGAACATCATGATCGGGAAGAAGCCGGACATGAACTGGCCGGCGGTCGGGTCGCCCGCGAAGAAGCGCGGGATCTCGCCGGTGACGATGCTGCCGTCGGCCTTGGTGAAGGAGCCGACCTGCTGCTGGAAGAAGGTGTTGAGGAACTGGTGCATGCCGACCGGGATCAGACCGCGGTTGAACACGCCGTAGATGCCGGCGCCGACGGAACCGAGGCCGATCAGCCACTCGCTGAAGCTGCCGAGCGCGTCACCGATCGGGCCCCAGGCCAGGCCGAAGAAGACGCCGAAGAGGGTGCCGACGAAGGCCATGATGATCGGGACCAGGCGGCGGCCGTTGAAGAAGCCGAGCCAGTCGACCAGGCGGGTCTTGTGGTACTTCTGCCAGATCATCGCGCTGACGAGACCGATGATGATGCCGCCGAGCACGCCCGGGTCCTGCGGCTTGCCCTTGGGCAGCAGTTCGGTGACGCTTCCGTCCATGGGGAACGCGGTCAGCACGTTCTTGTAGACGAGGAAGCCGACCAGGGCGGCGAGGGCGGTGGAGCCGTCGGCCTTCTTGGCGTAGCCGATCGCCACACCGACGCAGAACAGCAGCGCCAGGTTGGAGAAGACGGCGTCACCGGCGGAGGCGAACACCGTGGCGACCTTGCCCCAGTGGAGGCCGTCCTTGCCGAACACGTCGTCCTGGCCGAGGCGCAGCAGGATCGCCGCGGCCGGCAGGACGGCGACGGGCAGCTGCAGGGCCTTGCCGACCTTCTGCATGCCCTGCAGCAGCGCGGCACCCGGCTTCTTGGCCGGTGCGGCGGTAGCCGTAGTCATCAACTTCCTCCATTGGGCAAGGCGTCGCCAGGGGACCGGAAGAAAGGGGGACGGCGACGTCTCAGAGAGAGTGACCACGGCTGCTCGGCAGGCGCATGGTCTACACCATTCGGTGGTGTAGACCAGTTGTAGCACGGTGGGGGTTAGATAAGGAACCTTCGATTTCCTGTGCTCTCGACCACGTGACGAAGGTCCCCCGGATCGAAGGATCCAAGGGACCTGTGGGTGCGAGAGTCAAGGCCCGGAAGACCTTTCCCCTGCGTATTGTGCCGGGTTTTACGCCTTGGTGTTCTCCGCCTGCATCGCGGCGATCTCCTCGTCCGACTCCCGGCCCGGGGTCGGGACGTCGAACTTCGTGATCACGAAGCGGAAGACGACGTAGTAGACGACGGCGAACGCCAGGCCGATCGGGATGATCAGCAGCGGCTTCGTCGCCAGCCCGAAGTTGATGACGTAGTCGATCAGGCCGGCCGAGAAGCTGAACCCGTCGTGCACCCCCAGCCCCCACGTCACCGCCATCGAGACGCCCGTCAGCAGCGCGTGGATCACGTACAGCACCGGCGCGACGAAGAGGAAGGAGTACTCCAGGGGCTCCGTGATCCCCGTGACGAACGAGGTCAGCGCCACCGACAGCATCAGCCCGCCGACCTCCTTGCGCCGCTGCGGCTTCGCGCAGTGCGTGATCGCCAGCGCCGCCGCCGGGAGCGCGAACATCATGATCGGGAAGAACCCGCTCAGGAACTGCCCCGCGTCCGGGTCGCCCGCCAGGAACATGTTGATGTCGCCGTGCACCGTCGTCCCGTCCGGCTTGGTGTAGCTGCCGAACTGGAACCACACCGGCACGTTCAGGAACTGGTGGAGACCGATCACCAGCAGCGCGCGGTTGGCGACGCCGAAGATGCCGGCGCCCCAGGAGCCCAGCCCCACCAGCCAGTCCGAGAAGCTCTCCAGCGCGCTGCCGACCGGCGGCCACACCCACAGGCACAGCGCCGCGAAGCCGATGGCCACGAACGACATGATGATCGGGACCAGCCGGCGGCCGTTGAAGAAGCCCAGCCAGTCGACCAGCTTCACCCGGTGGTAGCGCTGCCAGAACCAGGCCGCCAGCAGGCCCATGATGATGCCCCCGAACACCCCCGGGTTCTGGTACGTGAACTCCACGAACGTGTTGTCCGGCCCGATGCAGCCGCCGCCGATGGTCTTGGTGCCGGCCGGGCAGTCGTTCGGGAAGGCGTGCAGCACGCCCCGGTAGACCAGGAAGCCCGCCACCGCCGCGAGGGCCGTCGAGCCGTCCGCCTTCCTGGCCATGCCGATCGCGACGCCGATGCAGAACAGGAGCGGCAGGCCGAGGTCCGCGTTGAGCAGCGCGCCGCCCGCGGCCACCATCACCTTGGACACGATCGTCCAGTTCAGGCCCTCGGAGCCGAACACACCGGGCTGCCCGAGCCCGTTGAGGAGCCCGGCCGCCGGGAGGACCGCGATCGGCAGCTGGAGGCTGCGCCCCATCTTCTGCAGACCCGGGTACAGGCCGCTCCACCACTGCTTCCTCGGCGCTTCCGCGGCGCTGCTCGCGCTCATCGCGTCCTCCCTGGCCCGGCCCGTTTTGGCAGTCGCAACACTTGCGGCACACTGGTGTAGACCAGTCGAGGGCAGGCTGCTGCTGATCGTCATCATTCGGCAGAAGTCCGGCTCGTGCTCGCGTGGATAGGCCAACCGTGAGCTAACGTGACGAAGCGGACGATGTTGGTCGCGGCCGCCGAGACTCGTTCTTCGTAACACCCAGGGAGAAACGCATGGCCACCAAGGCTGAGAAGATCGTCGCCGGGCTCGGCGGTATCGAGAACATCGAAGAGGTCGAGGGCTGCATCACCCGCCTGCGCACCGAGGTCGTCAACCCCGACCTCGTCGACGACGCCGCGCTGAAGGCCGCCGGCGCCCACGGCGTCGTCAAGATGGGCACCGCCGTCCAGGTCGTCATCGGCACCGACGCCGACCCGATCGCCGGCGAGATCGAAGACATGATGTGAGCTGAGCCCACCGGCTCGACACGGCTCCGCGAGGACCCCGTACCGCACGGCGGACGGGGTCCTCGCGTACGCCCGCACCGACTAGGCTCACAGGCATGTCTCGCATCGACGGCCGCACGCCCGAACAGCTCCGCCCGGTCACCATCGAACGCGGATGGAGCAAGCACGCCGAGGGCTCCGTCCTCATCTCCTTCGGAGACACCAAGGTCTTCTGCACCGCCTCCTTCACCGAAGGCGTCCCGCGCTGGCGCAAGGGCAGCGGCGAGGGCTGGGTCACCTCCGAGTACTCGATGCTGCCCCGCTCCACCAACACCCGCGGCGACCGCGAATCCGTCCGCGGCAAGATCGGCGGCCGCACCCACGAGATCTCCCGCCTCATCGGCCGCTCGCTGCGCGCCGTCATCGACTACAAGGCCCTCGGCGAGAACACCATCGTCCTGGACTGCGACGTCCTCCAGGCCGACGGCGGCACCCGCACCGCCGCCATCACCGGCGCCTACGTCGCCCTCGCCGACGCCATCGCCTGGGGCCAGAAGAAGAAGCTGATCAAGGCCGGCCGCAAGCCGCTCACCGGCACCGTCGCCGCCGTCAGCGTCGGCATCGTCGACGGCGTCCCGCTCCTCGACCTCTGCTACGAGGAGGACGTGCGCGCCGAGACCGACATGAACGTCGTCTGCACCGGCGACGGCCGCTTCGTCGAGGTCCAGGGCACCGCCGAGGGCGAGCCCTTCGACCGCAAGGAGCTCAACGCCCTCCTCGACCTCGCCGCCGGCGGCTGCGCCGACCTGGAGGCCCTCCAGCTCGGCGCCCTGGAGCTCCAGCTCCCGTAGAACCGCCGGACGCGGGCACGCGTCCACTCCGGTACGGGCGCACGGTGTCGAAGCCGTGCGCCCGTCCACGCATCCGAGCCCCGGGGGACCCGAAATGAAGCCGAAGCACCGCCTCGCCGCCGTCGCGCTGACCGCCGTCCTGGCCGTCCCGGCCCTGGCCTCCTGCGACGCCATCTCCACCGCCATGGACTGCGCCAACACGGCGGTGGCCATAGCCAACAGCGTGGACCAGCTCCAGCAGGCCGTCTCCCAGGCGGGGAACAGCGTCCAGGACACCCAGAACGCGCTCACCCAGATCGAGACGAACCTCAAGCAGATCAAGGACTCGACGGGCAACGCCGACCTCTCCAAGGCCGTCGACTCCATGACCACCGCCGTCAAGAACGTGCGCACCTCGGTGGAGAACGGCAACACCGCCCCCGACGTCCAGCCCGTCGCGGACGCCGCGAAGGAGATCTCCAAGGTCTGCACCCCGGGCTGAGCGGGGCGGGCGCGGGGCGGGCGCCGGGCGAGTCGGCGGGGCGGGAGGCGGGCGCGGCGGTCGGCGCCGGACTCGACGGTCGGCGCCGGGCGGCCGCCGGAAATAATGGGGGCATGACTTCCACGCCCACGTCTCCCCAGCCGCCCCGCCGCCTGATCCTGGCCACCCGCAACCCCGGCAAGGTCACCGAGCTCCACGCGATCCTGTCCGAGGCCGGCCTCCCCTTCGAGCTGGTCGGGGCCGACGCGTACCCGGAGATCCCGGACGTGAAGGAAACCGGCGTCACCTTCGCCGAGAACGCCCTCCTCAAGGCCCACGCCCTGGCCCGCGCCACCGGCCTGCCGGCCGTCGCCGACGACTCCGGGCTCTGCGTGGACGTCCTGAACGGCGCCCCCGGCATCTTCTCCGCCCGCTGGGCCGGCACCCACGGCGACGACAAGGCCAACCTCGACCTCCTCCTCGCCCAGCTCGGCGACATCGCCGACGAGCACCGCGCGGCCCACTTCTTCTGCGCGGCCGCCCTGGCCCTCCCGGACGGCACCGAACGCGTCGTCGAGGGCCGCCTCCTCGGCACCCTGCGCCACGCCCCGGCGGGCGACGGCGGCTTCGGCTACGACCCGGTCCTCCAGCCCCTGGGCGAGTCCCGCACCTGCGCGGAACTGACGGCGGCCGAGAAGAACGCCATCTCCCACCGCGGCCAGGCCTTCCGCGCCCTGATCCCGGTGGTCCGCGAACTCCTGGGCTGAGCGCCGGTACGACGAGGGCCCCGTGCGCGGCTGCGTACGGGGCCCTCGTCGTGAACGTGCGGTTGGGGGGACTCGAACCCCCACGGGTTTTACCCCACTGGGACCTAAACCCAGCGTGACTGCCAATTCCACCACAACCGCGACATCTGACCCAAAATGGACATCAGGTCCGGTTGGGCTGCGCCCAGTCTACGGGGCGGCGGTTCTGGCGCCATGCGTCCGCCGGTCAGTGGCAGTTGGGGTGGGCGCGGCGGACCGGGTGGGTCAGATGCCCGGGCGGGTCAGATGCCCAGGTCCTTGATGATCTTGGCTACGTGGCCCGTCGCCTTGACGTTGTAGAAGGCGTGCTCGACCTTGCCCTCCTCGTCGACGACCACCGTGGAGCGGATGACCCCGGTCACCGTCTTGCCGTACAGCTTCTTCTCGCCGAAGGCGCCGTACGCCGTCAGGGTCTCCTTCTCGGGGTCGCCGACCAGGGTGACCTTCAGGTGCTCCTGCTCGCGGAACTTCGCGAGCTTCTCCGGCTTGTCCGGGGAGACGCCGATCACGTCGTAGCCGGCGGCGGCCAGGAGGGAGAGGTTGTCGGTGAAGTCGCAGGCCTGCTTGGTGCAGCCCGGGGTCAGGGCCGCCGGGTAGAAGTACACGATCACCTTGCGCCCCTTGTGGGCGGCCAGCGAGACCTCGTTGCCGTCCGCGTCGGGCAGGGTGAAGGCGGGGGCGGTGTCGCCCGGCTGGAGTCGCTCGCTCATCGGTAGGTCTTCTCCTCGGGAGGGGAACGGTACGCCACGAGACTAAGCTGACAGACTGTCCACGGCGGAGTACGCCCCAGACGACCACGAGCACGACACGACGACGGAGGCAGCGCGGTGCCGGAAGCCAGGACCCCCGCACAGATCGAAGCGGACATCGTCCGCCGCCGCGAGCAGCTCGCCGAGACGCTCGACGAGATCGGCGTGCGCGTGCACCCGAAGACGATCATCGGGGACGCGAAGGCCAAGGCGGTCGGGGCCGTGGACCACACGGCCGGGCGCGCCTTCGCCGCCGTCAACCGGCTGGTCACGGACGTGAAGGACAGCCTCCGCGACGAGGACGGCGCACCGCGGGTGGACCGGATCGTGCCCGTGGCGCTCTTCGCGGCCGGCGTCGTCGGGCTGATCGTCGCCACGGCGCGGCGCAAGCGGTGAGCACCCTCCGGGGTGCGGGGCGTGCGGCGGCAGGTAGGTTCGGGGCGTGAGCGAGAACACCACCCACGACAAACTGCCCATCCGGATGCTCCACGACCGCGTGCTCGTGAAGTCCGACCTGCCCGAGGGCGAGCGGCGCTCGGGCGGCGGCATCCTGATCCCGGCGACGGCCGCGGTGGGCAAGCGGCTCGCCTGGGCCGAGGTGGTCGCGGTCGGGCAGAACGTACGCAGTGTCGAGCCGGGTGACCGGGTCCTGTACGACCCCGAGGACCGCGCCGAGGTCGAGGTGCGCGGGGCGACGTACGTGCTGATGCGCGAGCGGGACCTGCACGCCGTGGCGGCGGAGCGGCTGGAGGGGTCCAAGGACTCCACCGGGCTCTACCTCTGAGCCGCTGATCCACTCCTGAAGGGCCGGTGACCGAGGTCACCGGCCCTTTTCGATGCCTTTTGTTACGGTGGTGGGGAATCCCCCCGACGAGACGCGCCGTACCGGGTTGAAGGACGCAAAGACGACGCACCCCTTTCCGTTCTCGTCCCGGAGGTGCCTCGTCATGGCATGGGTTCTGCTGATCGTCGCCGGTCTCATCGAAGTCGGCTGGTCGATCGGGATGAAGTTCACCGAGGGCTTCACCCGGCTCTGGCCGTCCGTGTTCACCGGTGCCGGCATCGTCGCCAGCATGCTGCTGCTGTCCATCGCGGCCAAGACGCTGCCCATCGGCACGGCGTACGGAGTCTGGGTCGGCATCGGCGCCGCGGGTGCGGCCGTGCTCGGGATGGCGGTGCTGGGGGAGCCCGTCACCGCCGCCCGGATCTTCTTCATCTGCCTGCTGCTGGTCGCCGTGGTGGGGCTGAAGGCCACCTCCGGGCACTGACCCGGGTCACTCCAGGAGATCGGCCGAGGGGCGTCGGCGGAATCCCGCTCCGCCCGTGGGGTCGCCCCCGGTCGTCTCGCCTCCGGTGGTCTGGCCGCCCCGGTTCTGGCCCCCGGTGGTCTGGCCTCCGGTGGTCTGGCCCCCTTGGGTCTGGCCGCCGGTGGTCTGGCCTCCCTGGTTCTGGCCGCCCTGCGTCTGGCCTCCCTGGTCCTGGCCCCCTTGCGTCTGGCCTCCCTGGTTCTGGCCGCCCTGCGTCTGGCCTCCCTGGCCCTGGCCCCCCTGGGTCTGCCCGCCCTGGTCCCGGCCGCCCTGGGTCTCGCCGTCCGTCGGCGGGCTCGGCTCGGACGGCGGCCGGCTGCCCTGGGGCTGCTGCGGGGTGGTCGGCGCGACGGGCGGCGGGGGCTGGGCCGCGCCCGGCTGGAGGTCCAGGTCGAAGTCCACCGGGTCCGTGGCCTCCAGGGCCTTCTTCGTGTAGGCCGCCCAGATCCGGGCCGGGTAGCCGCCGCCCCCGATGCGGGCCTCGCCCAGGGCCCCGTAGAGGGGCTGCAGGGTGCCCGTGTCCGGGTCCTGGCCCATCATCGAGACCACCGTGACGAGGTCCGGGGTGTACCCCGCGAACCAGGCCGAGCGGTCCTGCTCGGCCGTGCCCGTCTTTCCGGCGGCCGGATGGCCGGCCGCGAGGGCGGCCGTGCCCGTGCCGTTGTCCACGACGCTGACCAGCATCGAGGTGGTCGTGTCGGCGGCCTCCCGGCTGATGGCCTGGGTCGGGGTGCGGTCGGGCAGGTGGATGTTCTCGCCACCCTTGGTGATCTTCTCCAGGAAGGTGTACGGGGTGCGGCGCCCGTGGTCGGCGAGGGTCGCGTACGCCTGCGTCATGTCGAGCACGCTGGCCTGCATGGTGCCCAGGGCGATGGCCGGGCCCGCGTCGAAGTTCGGGGTGTTCTCCGGGACGCCCAAGGCGATGGCGGTCGACTTGACCTTGGCCCCGCCCACGTCGACGGCCATCTGCGCGTACACGGTGTTGACGGAGAGGTCGGTGGCGGTGTTGACGGTGATCGGGCCGTACGACACCTGCCCCTCGTTCTCGGGCGCGAAGCGGATCCGGCCGCCGACCACGGGGCGTTTGTTGTCGCCGTTGTAGACGGTGTTCGGGGTGATGCGGCGGCCGTCCTGGGTGCGGGACTCGTTCTCGACGGCGGAGGCGAAGACGAACGGCTTGAAGGTGGAGGCCACCTGGTAGTCGCGCCGGGTCGCGTTGTTGACGTACTGCTTCGTGTAGTCGATGCCGCCGTAGAGGGCGACGACCTTGCCGGTGGCCGGGTCGATGGAGGCCCCGCCCGCGCGCACCAGGCGGTCCGCGGGCCGGGCCGCCGGGTCGAGCTTGTCGACCATCTGCTTCTGGACGGCGTCGACGAACTCGCCCTGGCGCCGCTTGTCGATGGTGGTGGTAATCCGGTAGCCGCCCTCGGCGAGGGTCTTGTCGTCGAGGATGCCGTGCTCGGTGATGTAGTCCCTGACGGCCTCCACGAGGTAGCCGCGCTGTCCGGACAGCCCGGCGGCCGGACGGACCTTCCCGGGCTCGGGGAAGCGGACGGCGGCGCGCTCGGCGGGGGACATCCACTTCTTCTTGACCATGCCGTCGAGCACGTAGTTCCAGCGGGCGACGGCGCGGTCGCGGCTCTGGGGGTGCGAGACGACGTCGAAGGCGCTGGGGGAGTTGAGGAGGGTGGCGAGGTAGGCGCCCTCGGCGGCGGTCAGTCTGGTGACGTCCTTGCCGTAGTAGGCCTGGGCGGCGGCCTGGATGCCGTAGGCGTTGCGCCCGAAGTAACTGGTGTTCAGGTACCCCTCGAGGATGTAGTCCTTGGACTTCTCACGACCGAGTTTGATCGCGATGAAGAACTCCTTGGCCTTGCGCTTCAACGTCTGTTCCTGGCCCAGGTAGTAGTTCTTCACGTACTGCTGGGTGATGGTCGATCCGGACTGGGTGCCCTTGCCGGTCGCGGTGTTCCAGGCGGCGCGCAGCATCGCCTTGGGGTCCACGGCCCGTTCGGAGTAGAAGTCGCGGTCCTCCGCGGCGAGTACGGCCTCCTGGACGCTCCGGGGGACCTGCGAGAGCGGGACGTTGACGCGGTTGACCTCGCCGTCCCGGGCGATCTGGGAGCCGTCGGAGTAGAGGTAGACGTTGGACTGCGCGGTGGCGGCGGCGTTGGCGGGCGGGATGTCGACCAGCAGGTAGCCGGCCACGAGGGCGCCGCCGACGAGCAGGGCGAGCAGCAGGAGGCCGCCCAGGAGCATGCGCCAGGTGGGCAGGGCGCGGCGCCATCCGGTGCGCCGGCGACGGCCGTTCGCCGGCGCGGTCGGTCGTCGGCCCGGGGGTGGCGGGGCGCCGGGCGCGCCGGGCGCGCCGGGCGCGCCGTCCCGGGCGCCGTCGCCGGGAGGCTCCTGCGGGGTGTCCGGGTCGCGAGGGGGCCAGCCCGGGGGTGGTGACTGGTCGCTCATCGCCGGGACTCCTCGTGACCGTGCGAAACATCCACTTCCGTACCTCATGGTGTGTCTACCCGATGGCCGTTGATTCCGCTCCGGACGGGCATAAAACGGTCGCGTGGCTCGCCCCTCCGCACTAAGCTCGCGCGCTTTGGCCGACGTAGGAACGACGGGGGAAACGGAGGGATACGGTGCGGCAGAGAGCGGGGCACGGCGGGGCCCGGCGCGAGGGCGTCCGGGAGGGCCCCGGCGGGGGCTTGGACGGGGCCTTGGACGGGAGCTTGGACGGGGGCTCCGGCGGGGTCTCGGACGGGGGTCCCGGCGGCGGTCGCGGAGGGCACAGGCCGTGGCTCTACGCGGCCGTGGCGGCGGGCGGGTTCCGGCGTTACGCCACCTACGGCACGGCCACGGCCGCCGGGGTCTTCACCAACACCGTCTTCGGCTTCATCGTCGCGTACACGTACATCGCCCTGTGGGACGAGCGTCCCGGCCTCGGCGGGTACGACCAGGCGCAGGCGCTCACCTTCGTCTGGGTCAGCCAGGCCATGCTGGCGGCCGCCTCGTTGCTCGGCGGCGGCTTCCAGGAAGAGGTGCAGGAACGGATCCGTACGGGTGACATCGCCGTCGACCTCTACCGTCCGGTGGACCTCCAGCTGTGGTGGCTGGCGGCCGATCTCGGGCGGGCCGCCTTCCAGTTGCTGGGGCGGGGGGTGTTGCCCCTGCTGGCGGGCGCGCTCGCCTTCCGGCTGGCGCTGCCGGCCGATCCGGCGCGCTGGCTGCTGTTCGCGGTGTCCGTCGCCCTCGCCCTCACCGTCAGCTTCGCGGTGCGCTACCTGCTGGGGCTGGCGGCCTTCTGGCTGATGGACGGCGCAGGGATCAACATGATGGCCTCCGTCGTGACGATCTTCTTCTCGGGGATGCTGCTGCCGCTGACGGTGTTCCCGGGCGGCTTCGGCGAGTTGGTGCGGCTGATGCCGTGGTCGGCGATGCTCCAGGTCCCGCTGGACGTGCTGCTCGGTACGCACGCGGGGGCGGGCGGCGCGGTGCGGGCGCTGGGGTTCCAGGCCGGGTGGGCGCTCGTACTGCTGGGCGCGGGTCGGCTGGTGCAGTCGGCGGCGACGCGGAAGGTGGTGATCCAGGGTGGCTGACGCCGTGGGGGTACCGGGTGAGGTGGTCGGGGCCGGTGGCGCGGGGGATGTGCGGGACGCGGGGGATGTGCGGGACGTGCGGGGTGTGCCGGGCATGCGGGACGCCCGGGACGCCCGGGACGCCCGGGACGTGCGGGACGTGGTCTCGTGGCGCGGACGGGCCCGTGAGGGGCTGCGCGGCTACCGGCTGATCGTGGCGATGTGGATCCGGTCGACGATGGCGTACCGGGCGTCCTTCCTCCTCGCCACCTTCGGCAACGCGGTGAGCTCC
Organism: Streptomyces sp. NPDC004667; assembly: GCF_040609475.1. Lineage (NCBI taxonomy): Bacteria > Bacillati > Actinomycetota > Actinomycetes > Kitasatosporales > Streptomycetaceae > Streptomyces > Streptomyces sp. NPDC004667. The sequence goes on from NZ_JBEXKC010000033.1 coordinate 24,863, forward strand.
CTGCTCGACTTCGTCGCGATCGCCGTCATGTTCTCCCACATCGACGCCCTCGGCGGTTTCACGCTGCCCGAGATCGCCCTGCTCTACGGGACCTGCTCGGCCTCCCTCGGCCTCGCCGACCTGTTCCTCGGCAACACCGACCGGATCGGCGTCCGGATCCGCGACGGCTCCCTCGACACCATGCTGGTGCGCCCCGTACCGGTCCTCGCGCAGGTCGCGGCCGACCGCTTCGCGCTGCGCCGGCTGGGGCGGATCACGCAGGGGCTGGCGGTGATGACCTGGGGGATCTCCGTGCTGGAGGTGGACTGGACGGCCGGAAAGGTGCTGCTGGTCCCGGTGATGGTGGTGGCCGGGACGGGGATCTTCGCGGCGGTGCTGGTGGCCGGGGCGGCGTTCCAGTTCATCGCGGGGGACGCGGCGGAGGTGCAGAACTCCTTCACCTACGGGGGCTGCACCATGCTCCAGTACCCGCCGACGGTGTTCGGGCGGGACCTGCTGCGCGGGGTGACCTTCGTCGTGCCGCTCGCCTTCGTCAACTGGCTGCCCGCGCTGTACGTGCTGGGGCGGCCCGTTCCGCTGGGGCTGCCGCAGTGGACCGCGTTCCTGAGTCCGCTGGTGGCCTTCCTGCTGTTCCTGCCCGCGTCGCTGGCGTGGCGCGCGGGAGTCCGTTCGTACCGAAGCACGGGGAGCTAGTCGTGGCGGATCCGCTGATCTCGTTGGACGGGATCGAGAAGGTTTTCGACGTACGCCGTCGGGTGGGGCTGATGCGGAGGGAGAAACGGCAGGTCAGGGCCGTCGACGGGATCAGCTTCGAGGTCGCCCGGGGTGAGGTGGTCGGCTACATCGGGCCCAACGGCGCGGGGAAGTCCACCACCATCAAGATGCTGACGGGCATCCTCACCCCGAGCGGCGGCCGGCTGCGCGTCGCGGGCATCGACCCGGCGCGGGAGCGGGTGAGGCTCGCGCACCGGATCGGGGTGGTGTTCGGTCAGCGCACCACGCTGTGGTGGGACCTGCCGCTGAAGGACTCGTACGGGCTGATGCGGCGGATGTACCGGATCCCGCAGGCGCGGTTCGCGCGGAACATGGAGCGCTGCGTCGAGCAGCTGGACCTGGCCGCGCTGCTGGACGTGCCGGTGCGTCAGCTGTCGCTCGGGCAGCGGATGCGCGGGGACATCGCGGCGGCGCTGCTGCACGATCCGGAGGTGCTGTACCTGGACGAGCCGACGATCGGGCTGGACGTGGTCAGCAAGGCGAAGGTACGGGGCTTCCTGCGGCAGCTGAACGAGGAGCTCGGGACCACGGTGCTGCTGACCACGCACGACCTCCAGGACATCGAGCAGCTGTGCGAGCGGGTGATGGTGATCGACCACGGGCGCCTGATGTACGACGGGGCGCTGGGCGGGCTGCACGCGATGGGGGAGGGCGAGCGGACGCTGGTGGTCGACCTGGAGCGGGAGCTCGCGCCGGTCGAGGTGCCGGGGGCGCGGGTGGTGAAGGTCGAGGGGGCCCGGCAGTGGCTGGCGTTCCCCGCGGGGGTGTCGGCGGCGCCGCTGGTGGCGGAGGTGGCGGGGCGGTACCCGCTGCTGGACCTGTCGGTGCGGGAGCCGGACATCGAGGACGTGATCGCGCGGATCTACGCGGGGCGGGGGTGAGCGGCCGGTGGGGCGGAGCCGGGGGCGGGTGGGGCATTCAACTGGGCCGCGTCTCTGCATAGGGTGGCCCACATGAGTGACGAGCGGCCGGAGAAGCCATCGCTGGACAAGCCCTCGGCGGAGAAGGTGGCGCTGGACGGGCCTTCGCCGGAGAGGCCTTCGTTGGAGAAGCCTTCTTTGGAGAAGGCGACGCCCGAGGCGGCGGCGCCCGAGATGGCGCCCGCGCGGTCGGAGGCGGCGGTGCCCGCGATGAGGGCGTCCGACGCCGACCGCGAACGGGTGGTGGAGCGGCTGCGGGACGCCGTCGCCGAGGGCCGGCTGGACATGGAGGAGTTCGGGGAGCGGCTGGAGGCGGCGTACAAGTCCCGGACGTACGTGGAGCTCGAACCGCTGACCCGGGACCTGCCGCCCGTACCCGGCTCGGCGCCGCTCGGCGCCGCCCCCGCTCCCGCGGCCGCGCCGGCGCCGGGTGCGGCCGCCTGGCCGGGCCGGATCGGCGGCTCCGGGACCTCCTCCACGGCCGTCGCCGTCATGTCGGGCTTCCAGCGCAAGGGCCGCTGGGTCGTCCCGGCGCGCTTCAACGCGGTGGCCGTCTGGGGCGGCGGTGAGCTCGACCTGCGCGAGGCGGACTTCGCGGAGCCCGAGGTGGTCATCACCTGTGTGGCGATCATGGGCGGCATCCAGATCACGGTCCCGCCGGGCGTGCAGGTCGACGTACGGGGCATCGGCGTCATGGGGGCCTTCGACCACAGCGGCGCCCAGACCGTGCCGCAGCCGGGCGCCCCGCGGGTGATCGTGAACGGCCTGGCCTTCTGGGGCGGGGTGGAGGTCCGCACCAAGGCGCCCAAGGGCTCGAAGCCGCTGGACGGCGGCAAGCCGCGCAAGGAGCTCTAGCCGTCGTACGTGCCGCACCCGCCGTCGTACGGCGCGCCGGGAACTCCCCGGGCCTCCCGGGAGTCGGATGCTATGCAGACAAAACCGGCCACCGGGGGAAGGCAGGAGCACGTGGACATCGTGAAGAGCGGCGACGGCGGCAGTGACGACGGCGGCGGCGGCGGTGACGGCGGCGCGGGTGACACCGCGGGCGGCGTCCGTACGAGGGCGCGCGCCGCGCCCCCACCGGCCCGCGGCGCGTTCGTCTTCAACGCCTCGGACGAGGAGCGGCGGCACGGCGTACGCCGGATGAAGGCCACCGCGACGGGGCTGCTGCTCCTGGTCGCGCTGGTGTACGTGCTGGCGAAGTACGCCCAGCACGCGTGGGGCGCGGGCGGCTGGGCCGGGTACGTCGCGGCCGCCGCCGAGGCCGGCATGGTCGGTGCCCTCGCCGACTGGTTCGCGGTCACGGCGCTGTTCCGGCGGCCCCTCGGCCTGCCGATCCCGCACACCGCGATCATCCCGACCAAGAAGGACCAGCTCGGCGTCTCCCTCGGGGAGTTCGTCGGGGAGAACTTCCTCTCCGCAGACGTGGTGCGCGCCCGGCTGCACGCGCTCGGGATCGGCGGCCGGCTCGGTTCCTGGCTGGCCGAGCCGGAGCACGCCGACCGGGTCACGGCCGAGCTCGCCACGGCGCTGCGCGGGGCCCTGACGGTGCTGCGGGACTCCGATGTGCAGGCCGTCGTGGGGGAGGCGATCACGCGGCGGGCCGAGACCGCCGAGATCGCGCCGGGCCTCGGCAAGACCCTGGAACGGGTCGTCGCCGACGGCGGCCACCACCGGGCCGTCGACCTCGTCTGCGCGAAGGCCCACGACTGGCTCGTCACCCACGGGGACTCGGTGATGGACGCCGTCCAGGGCGGCGCCCCCGGCTGGACCCCGCGGTTCGTGGACCGCAAGATCGGCGACCGCGTGTACAAGGAGCTGCTGCGCTTCGTCACGGAGATGCGGGACATGCCGAACCACCCGGCGCGGGGGGCGGTGGACCGCTTCCTGACGGACTTCGCGGCCGACCTCCAGTCCGACACCGCGACGCGGGCGCGGGTGGAGCGGCTCAAGTCCGAGATCCTGGCGCGGGGCGAGGTGCAGGACGTGATCGCCTCCGCGTGGACGGCGATCCGGTCGATGATGATCTCGGCGGCGGAGGACGAGCGGAGCGAGCTGCGGCTGCGGGTGCGGTCGTCGCTGATGGCCCTGGGGGCACGGCTGGCCACCGACGGCCGGCTCCAGGACAAGCTGGAGGGCTGGATCGAGGGGGCGGTGGTGTACGTGGTCACGACGTACCGCGCCGAGATCACCTCGCTGATCACCGACACGGTGGCGGGCTGGGACGCGGAGCACACCTCCCGCAAGATCGAGGCCCACATCGGCCGCGACCTCCAGTTCATCCGCATCAACGGCACGGTGGTCGGAGCCCTGGCGGGCCTCCTGATCTACACGATCTCCCAAGCCTTCGGCGCCTGACCCCTCCGGGGCCTTCGGCCCCGGGCCCTCCCGGGCCTCCCGCGCCTTCGGCCCCGGGCCCTCCCGCGCCTTCGGCCCCGGGCCCTCCGGAGCCTTTCGGCCCTGGGCTCCTCCGGCCGCCACCGGCCCTGGGCCCCTCCCGGGCCTTCGGCGCCTGACCCCTCCCGGGCTCCTCCGGCCCAGGGGCCCCGGTGGCGGCCCGGCCCCACCGTCCCCCGTGTCCACCGGCGGGGTCGGACCCACACCTGCACCCCACCCGCCGGGCCAGCGGACGCGGCCCACCTGAACGGCTCACCCGCCGGGCCCACCTGAACGGCTCACCCGCCGGGCCCACCTGAACGGCTCACCCGCCGGGCCCACCTGAGCGGCTCACCCACCCTGGCCGCCGGGCGCGGTCCACCTGAGCGGCTCACCCGCCCCAGCCACCGACGCGGCCCACCCCCCGGGCCCACGCGGCCTGCCCGGCCTACGCAGGCGGCCTATTCGCTCGGCGTGCGCCCGGCCAACGGCCCTGGCCTGCCGGACCGGCTTGCGTCACTGGTCCGCGCACCCGGCCCGCACGCGCGGCTCATGCATCGCCGGCCAACGGCCCTGGCCTGCCCGACCAGCCTGCGTCAATGCCCTGCAGTCATGACCCGCGCGCACGGTCTGCGCGACGGGCCCACAGGGGAGGCGCGCACGACCGGCCTGCAGGTGTGGCCCGCGCGGGCGGTCCGGACGACCGCCCCGTGCACCCGGCCTGCCGGTCGCCGCCCGCGCCATGAGGCAGGCCGCAGACGGCCCGTACGCAGGCCGGCCATGGCAGACCCGTACGCGAGCCGGCCACGGCAGACCGTACGCAGGCCGGCCACGGCCGACACCCGTACACACGGTCAGCCGCGGTCGGCGACCGCCCAGGACGTCGCCGCGACGACCCCGGCCGCGCCGATGACCGCCGGCCAGGCGCCGACCTTCTTCGCCAGCGGGTGCGCCCCCGCGAAGCCGGCCAGGTAGAGCGCCCCCAGCCCGGCCGCCGCCGGGGTGCCGCCCCGACGGTGCCATTCCCGTCCGGCCACGAGCCCGGCCGCGCCGAGCACGACGCCGCCCAGGGGCCGCTTCTTGGTCCAGCGGGCGACGGCGTAGCCGCCGACCAGGCCGGCCGCCGCCACCACGGAACTCGGTACCCGCGCCATGTCGAACTCCCTCGTTCTTCTTGTCTGCCGATTCGATCATTCGATGATGCGATAGGTCGCCTACGAGGCTAACGCGGGCCCCTCGACGCCCGCCGGACACCCACCGCCCCGAGCAGGAGCACGGCCCCGCCGACCACGCCGTCCGGCACCGCCTCCCGCACCGCGCGCGGCAGCAGCGCCACGATCCCGAGGACGAGGAGGAACGCGAGCGCGCACCGGCCCGCCGCCCGCAGCAGTCTGTCCACGGGCTGCTCAACGCCCCACCCTCATCCGCGACACGGACGCCGCGCGGCCGATTTGTCGCACACTCGCCGTTTCTGCGCACCCACGGAAGCGGGAACTTCCTGGGCGTAGATTCGGTCTTCCAGGAGGAAACCCCCTCAACTCACCACCCTCCCCACCCCCACCTCCACCCCTCCCCCAGGAGCCGACAGCGTGATCTCTTACGGACGGGCCGTCCTCGACCTCGCGGACGAGCTGGTCGACGCCTACGCGGACGTCTTCTCCGCCCCACCCTGGAACGAAGGCGAAGAAACCATTCGCCAGTTCTCGACGCGCCTCCAGGCGGACGTCCGGCGCCCCGGATTCCGTACGGCCTTCGCCCAGTCCGAGACCGGCATCGACGGGTTCGCCACCGGCTGGCTGACCGGCGCCCCCTTCCCGCGCACCCGCGCCTACCCGCAGGTCGCCGCCCAGCTCGGCGCGGAACGCGTCGGGGAACTCCTCGTCGGCGCGCTGGAGATAGACGAACTCGCCGTACGCGCCTACGCGCGCGGCCACGGCACCGGCCGGGCCCTGCTCACCGAGATCACCGCGGACGCCCCGCAGCGCCGGGCCTGGCTGCTGACCTCACGGCTGGCCACCGACACGGTGGCCACGTACCGCCGCCTGGGCTGGCACGAGGTGTCCGCCCTGCCGGGCACCGAGAGCGGTGTGGTCGTCTTCCTGTCCCCCGATCACCCGGGCCGCGACAGGTAGACCGCCGCCCGCACGGGCATACCGGGGCCATGATCACGCTCAGGGAGCCCGTACCCGTGGCCCGCCGCCAGCTCGGCCTCGCCACCCGCCACCAGCTCACCACCACCGCCGGAGTCCCCGGCGCCACCCTCACCTCCCGCACCCGCCCCGGCGGCCCCTGGCAACGCCTGCTGCCCCGGGTCTACCTCCTCCAGACCGGCCCGCCGGACCACCGTCAACGGGCCCTGGCCGCGGTCCTGTACGCCGCCGAGCCCGCCGCGGACCCCCTCTCCGGCGACACGGCCGCCCTCACCGGCGCCGCCGCCCTCGCGCTCCTCGGCATCCGGGACGCCCCGGACGTCCCCGCCGACGTCGTGATCCGCGCCCCGCGCCGGCTCGCCGCGCTCCCGCAGGTCCGTCCCCGGCCCACCAGCCGCTGGCCCCGCACCCTCACGGTGTCCGGCATCCCCAGCACCCGCCCGGTCCGGGCCGCCGCCGACTTCGCCGCCCGCGCTGCCCACCCCGACCGGATCCGCTCGGTACTGGCCCAGGTCGTCCAGGCCGGCTGGTGCCACCCGCACGACCTGCACGCCGAACTCCGCGCCGCCCGCCTCCTGGCCCGCCCCGAGATCCGCGCGGCGGCGACGGAACTCCTCGCGGGGGTCCGCTCGGTGGCCGAGGCCCGCGCCCGCGACGTCCTCACCGGGACCGACCTCCCCACACCCCTGTGGAACGCCCGCCTCCACACCCCGGACGGCACCTTCCTGGCCACCCCGGACGCCTACTGGCCCGACGAGGGCGTGGCCCTGGAGATCGACTCGGCGGAGTACCACTACACCCGCGACGCCTGGCACGCCACGCTCCGGCGCCGGCTGCGCCTGGAAGCCCACGGAGTCCTGGTGGTCAGCGCGACCCCGTCGATGATCCGCGACACCCCCGCGGAAGTCATCGCAGCCCTCCGAACCCTCCTCACCCTCACCACCCCCCGCCGAACCCCACCCACAGCCCAGGCCCGCGGCCACCAACAGCTGGCCCTGCCGCTGTTCTCCCAAGCCTCGGGTGGCTAGTGCGGCGACCGGATGCGATCAACGGGTTGGTGTGGAGCGGCCCCACGCTGGTTGGACGTGATGGCTCACGTCCGATCGGTGTGGGGCGTCCATCCGACCGCCGGCTCTTGGTGGGCGGATCGGGGGTAGCTACTTGAGCAGCCGGAAGGCGGGGTGCTCGACCCAGCCGCGTAGGAACTCCGCCGTTCCCAGAACCATTCCGTCGCCGTCCGTGATCCCCAGCACCCCCGGAAGGGACGCGACGACCGACGCTTGTCCGTCCAGCAGTTCGGCTTTGGCCACACCTCCGATGACATCCATGACCGCGGCGGTCAGCAGGGCCGTGGACATGTGGTCGATGGCGCGATTGCAGCCGGCGCTGACGTTGACGGCATGGGTCGGGCTGAAGCCGAGGACAGCCACCACCTCGGGCTCGTCGGCGTGCTCAGCTTCGAAGATGCCCTCGTCGCCGACTCCCGGGCCCATCAAGTAGACATAGAAGGGCCTACGCCAGTCCTCGCGCTGCGGATTGAATCCCACGAGGGCTGCGAGCCCCTCGTCCGCGGAAGCGCTACCGAGGAGCGAGAGCGGGAACGGCTTTCGCCAGTCCCCGTCTCGTCCATCCTCGACCCCCAGTCGTTCTGCGGGCACATTGACGTCGAAGAAACCGGGCCGTTTCTCTTCGAAGTGGGAGGAGAGCCCCACCATCAACGCGCGGAACTCCCCTAGCACAGCTGGAGACAGCGGCTCCGCCAACTCGATCACCAACGTCGGACCAGACATGCTGGGAGCTTAGTTCGATCGGTTCCGCCATTGCTCAGAGTTGTTTCGCACGCCGCACCGCATCCAGCCGGCCCGAGCAGCGACGCTAGCTCGCGATGGCGGAGTAGGACCACACGTCCGCGGGGATCTCGTGGTGCAGCTGCCATTCGATACCCATCGGCTTGCTGCCCTTGTGGCGTACGTACTCCGCCGGACCGAGCAGCATCCATGCCTGGGGGCCACCTATGTCCGTCTCCTTGTAGCGGCGTACGAACAGGAGGACGTGCGATCCCTTGTCCGCGTGGGTCTGGTAGCGCACGCCCGTCGGGGAGGTCTCCGAGATCCGGTTCTGAGACTCCCAGTGGAATCGGAACTCGCTCATCGCGTAGTCCTTGTACCGCGTTTGCGGAGAAAAGTCCTTCTCATCCTTCTCCAGCGTGATGAAGAGCGCATCCGTCTGGATATTGGGGCACCACCTCACCCCCTCGCGGAAGTTCCCAGGCACGGAGCCGCCCACGGCGGACTCGCCGAGGGCCGGCAGGATTTCTTCTCGACTGTACGAGGCGTGGACTGTCATCGGGAGCTCGGAGTGGTCTCCCGTCAGGGGAACGGGGATGTGGTCGGTCCGTTCCAGGTTGTGGGCCAGGACCTGGCGAACTTCGTCACGGAAGGGGCGCTGGTCCCGAAGGGAGTCGAGCCCCTCCTGGTAGCTGGAGAGTCCTTCTCCCTTCGGCCAGAGGGAGAAGAAGAGCATCCGGGCGTACGCCTGCCCGTGGGCGTCGAGGGCTTCGTACGCTGTCGGGTCGTCTTCGAGCAGGGCCGTATAAGCGCCCACGCGCGCCGGGTCGTCGACGTGCAGGAAGGCGGAGACGCGCTTGAGAAGTGCTTCCTCCCCCAGGGGAACGGCGGTCGTGAGCAGCTTGGACCGGCGCAGGAGGCCGGTCCAGGAGTTCCCGTTCCCGCGGTACAGCTCCTGGATGTCCCGTCCGCTTTCCCGCAGATAGTTCGAGAGCCTTGGTTCGGCGTACGCCGCGACCTCGCGCGCGAGCTGTGTGACGTTGACGTTCATTTGGTTGCGGATGTTCTCGATGATCAGGTCCTTGGCCTTGGCCTCAAGGATGATCTGGCAGCCGGAGGGAAGCTGCGGAAAATCATGTTCGATGTTGTTGAGGAGGCGGTTGCGGGTCAGGTTGGTGAGTGCACGGAACTGCTCTTCGAAGCGGAACTCCTTGCGGTGCTGTCCAATGAAGTCGAGGACGGTGAGGACCGGCTTGTTCTCGCTCCGTCGTAGCCCTCGGCCCAATTGCTGGAGGAAGACGGTGGCGCTGGAGGTGGGACGCAGGAGCAGGAGTGTGTCGACGTCGGGGACGTCCAGTCCTTCGTTGAACAGGTCCACAGAGAAGATGACGTTGAGTTGCCCCGCCCGCAGGGCATCGAGTGCGGCTTTACGGTCAGTACGGGCCGTTTCGCCCGATAGTGCGACGGCGTGGAACCCCGCCCGTGTGAAGAAGTCCGCCATGAACTGGGCATGGGCCACCGATACGCAGAACCCCAAGGCGCGCATGCTTTCGGGGTTCCCGTGCTTTTCCTGAAGCGCCCGAACGACGAGGCGGGCCCGGGCCTCATTGCCCGTGAAGACCTCACTCAGTGCGGTGGTGTCATAGGCTCCCCGCTTCCACGCGACGGCTGTCATGTCCGTGGTGTCGGTGATCCCGAAGTAGTGGAAGGGGCAGAGCAGCTCGTTCTCCAGGGCTTCCCACAGTCGCATCTCGGCAGCGATACGACCGTCGAAGAACTCGTCCTGAACGTTGAGCCCGTCCATCCGCTCCGGCGTGGCCGTAAGGCCCAGCATTTCGTGCGGGGCGAAGTGATCGATGATTTTGCGGTAGGTCGGGGAGGTGCCGTGGTGGAACTCGTCGATGACGACCACGTCGAAGTGGTCCGGAGGGAGCTGGTCCAAGGCGCGCGAGTTCAGTGATTGAACGCTGGCGAAGACGCTATCCCAGGACTGGGGAGTCTTTCCCTCGCAGAGCTGCTCGCCGAAGTTCGCGTCGACCAGCACGTCCTGATAGGTCCGCAAGGACTGGTCCAAGATTTCCTTGCGGTGAGCGACGAACAGCAGGCGGAGCTTGCGTCCCATCTTCTGCTGGAGCTGCTTGAAGTCGAGGGCCGCCATGACGGTCTTGCCCGTACCGGTCGCTGCCACCAGCAGGTTCCGGTGTCGGTCGTGCACGGAACGTTCGACTTCGAGGCGCTCCAGCATGTCCCGCTGATGAGGGTACGGCCGAACCTCCAGGCCCGACAGGCTGATGACCCGCGCGGCGGCCACACCTCCAGAGTTGCCGGCGGTCCTGAGGGCTTCGTCCAGCCTCTGTGCGTCACGCTCCGGGTCGTAGGACTCGAAGGCGCGCTCGCTCCAATAGGAGTCGAAGGTCGCCTCGAACTTCCTCAAGACGTCGGGCGTCGCGATGCCAGAGAGGCGGACGTTCCACTCCAGCCCGTCGAGGAGGGCCGCCTTGGAGAGGTTGGAGCTGCCGACATAAGCCGTATCGAAGCCCGAATCACGTCGGAAGAGCCAGGCCTTCGCGTGGAGCCGGGTCGAGCGCAGCTCGTAGTTGACCTTCACCTCGGCGTTGAACTCACGCACGAGTCGATCCAGGGCGCGGCGCTCGGTGGCGCCGATGTAGGTCGTGGTGATGACACGAATGGGTACGCCTCGTGCGGCCGCCGCCTTCAACGGCTGCTCCAGTACGCGGAGCCCGTGCCACTTCACGAAGGCACACAACAGGTCGATGCGATCGGCCGTCGCCAATTCGGCGCGGAGCTCGGAACCGAGGCTCGGATCCTCCGGGGAATTGGTGATCAGCGCGGTCTCGGACAGCGGGGTAGAGGGACGGGTGGTGTACGCACCCGAATGGGTCGGCCCGTCTACGGCCAGGAGCTGGCGCGGTCCCTCGGCGATGGGTTCCACCTGTCCCCGGGCACCCTCGAAGGCGCTGAGCGAGCGGAGGATCTCGTTCGTGGCGTCCACCCGATCACCCGGCGGCAGCCTCTTCAGGACCTCACTGACCGCGTGCGCCACGTGTCGGGTGAGGACGTGCTGTGAGGACTCGCTGCCCACCGGGGCCTCTATGACGAGGGACCCGGCGGTGATCAGCTCCTGCAGCTGCTTTTCGAGCGCGCTGGTGATCAGCGTCTCGTGAAGGCCGGCAACCGGCTTCGGGGTGTTCGGGTGGGGTCCAGACGCCACGGAATCTCCTCGTCAGATGGATCATCGCAGCCTCGTTTGTACCAAGGGGGACGGACAGCATCTGCTCGGATGTGACGCAGCAGTGACCGAGAGGATCCGATTTCAGACGAGGAGTGGCCGGTTCGCCTAACTGTTGGTGCCGTGGCATTCCGCGTAGGGCTTGCCCGAGGTGCACCAGCAGGGGGTGGTGGGGGTGGGGGGCCAGGGGGTGGCCTTGCCGCGGGCCGCGAGGGTGGTGGCGTATTCCGCCAGGAGGGAGGGGGAGGCCGGGGAGGTCTTCTCCGAGGCGGCGAAGGCCTCGTAGGAGGGGACGCTGCCCGTGACGATGCCGAGGTTGGTGGTGCCCGAGGCGGCCAGGGCGCGCAGCGAGGCCTCGGTGGCGGCGAGGTGGGCCGCGTGGGACGGGTACTCCGCCGCGAGCGTGGGGTAGGAGGCGACGAGTTCCGCGAGCTCGCGCTGGGGCCAGTGGAGGATCGCCACCGGGAAGGGGCGCGAGAGGGCGGCGCGGCGGTCGCCCAGTTCGGCGCGCAGGCGGGCGATCTCGGCGCGCAGTTCCGCCGGGTCGTCGGAGCCCAGGGCCCAGATGCGCTTCGGGTCGTGGAGTTCGTCGAGGGGGATCGGTCCCGAGTGGCGGGTGTCGGCGACCATGTCCCAGTCGTCGTGCGGGAGACCGAGGAGGCGGCGAACGCGGTGGCGGCCGGTGAGGAGGGCCGCGGTGGAGCGGGTGAGGGGGGTGTCCTCGGAGGTGAGGAGGGTGGCCGCCTCGGTGAAGCACTCGTGCGAGGCCTCCAGCTCGTCGTGGGACTCAAGGGCTTCCGCGATCACCTCCCAGGGCGCCGGGTCCGCGGGGGCGGCGGCGCGGATGCCCGAGATCAGGGCGCGGGCCTCGGCCTCGTGGCCGTACTCCCAGAGGTTCGCGGCCTGCAGGGCCTTGATGAGGTGCGGGTTCGCGGGCGCGTCGGCCAGGAGTTGGTCGTAAAGGGTGCTCGCCCGCTCGCGTGCGTCGCCCAGTTCGAGGTGGGCCGCGGCCTGGAGGAGCAAGGGCTCCTGGTCCTCGGGATAGCGGGTCGCCGTGCGGATGAGGCGCTCGGCTTCGGCGATGTGCTCGGCAGGCGTGTCGGGGCGCATGGTTCACACCGTACTGCCGCTGGTCAGTTGAGGGGGGAGGTCTTAAGGTGCGGGCCGTGCGGGATCGCGTGCGTGTGGTGGTGCAGCGGGGCGGCCGGCGCGGGCGCCGGGGCGCTCTCGCGCGGCTGTTGTGGGTGGGTGCCGAGGCGATCACCACGGTGGGCGTGGTGGTGGCGTTGCTGGTGGTGCACCAGGTGTGGTGGACGAACCGGCAGGCCGTCGCCGCCGCCCGGGAGCAGGTGCGGGAGCTGGAGCACGCCTGGGGTGCGGGGGGAGGGCGGCAGCCCGGCCCGGGGGGTGGGGCGGATGCCGGCGGGGGTGGTGGGGCGGAGGTCGGCGGAGGTGGTGGGGGCGAGCCGGACGTGCCCGTGGTCGAGGGGGCGTCGAGCGGGCCCGGTACCGGGCCCGGTGCGGGGCGCGGGAGTGCTCCGGCGCCCGGGGGTTCCGCGGGGGGCGGCGAGCGGCCCGTGCCGGCTGCTGCGCCGGCGCGCGAGGAGGCGTACGCGGTGCTGCGCGTTCCGCGCCTCGGCCTGACCGTGCCCGTCGCCCAGGGCGTCGACAAGCGGACCGTGCTGGACAAGGGCTACGCCGGCCACTACCCGGGGACGGCGCAGCCCGGGGCGCCGGGGAACTTCGCGCTGGCCGGGCACCGCAATACGCACGGGGAGCCCTTCCGCTACATCAACCGGCTCCGGGCGGGCGACGAGCTGTTCGTCGACGTCCGGGGGCGGCGGTACACGTACGTGGTGGGCAAGGTGCTGAACGAGACCACCGAGCGGGACACCGGGGTGATCGCCCCCGTGCCGCACAGCACGGTCCGCCCCGACGCCGGTTACGCGGAGGCCGGTTCGTACATCACGCTGACGACGTGCACGCCCGAGTACACCTCCAGGTACCGGCTGGTGGTCTGGGGCACCCTCAAGTCCTAGGGGCCGGGCCGTTGTCGGTGGGGCCCGTTATTATCGGTCGTGAGTACCCGATCTCGTACGGAGGTTCGGGGCTCGTGGAAGGGGAGGGGGCGGTCCGGATGTCTCGACGAGGCGACGCGCGGCCCCTGTTGTCCTTCCTGGTCTACTCGCGGGCGGGTGCCCTGCTGGCCGCCCTGCTGGTGTTCGGCGGGATCCTCGGCCTGATGTCGGGGGAGAACGCCCTGGCCGCGGCCGTGGTGGCGCTGACCGCGGCCGTCGCCTTCGGAGCCGCCGTGCTGGCGGCCTCCCTCGTGCGGTCCGTGCCGCCGCACCGAATACGCACCGCGATCCGTGATCGCGAGCAGCGCACGGCCTTCCTGCCGCAGCGCGATCCCGACGCCTCGGGCCGGTCGCGGCCCAGGGCTCCGGGCCGTCCCGTCCTGACGGCCGCGTAGGGGCGCGCAGTACTCTCCTCGCCTTCTGCTTATTGATCACTGTCGTCGCCCCTCGCGGGTCGTCGCGCCGAAATGCACCTTTTTTCGACGTTCGACGAGACCCCTCGGAGGGCCCGCGTGTCCGTTTTCACCCATCTTGTTGCCGAGCTGGGCCGGCTCATGGAGCCGGTACTGGCCGAGTCCGCGACCGCTGCCGCGATCGTGCTGTTCACCGTGCTCGTACGGCTCGCCCTGCACCCCCTGAGCCGTGCCGCCTTCCGCGGGGCGACGCCCGTGGCCGGCTGCCTGCCGACGCTGCTGCAGCTGCCGGTGTTCTTCGTGATGTACCGGGCGTTCTCCTCCCCGGAGGTGGCCGGTGCGGCCAACGAGCTGCTGGGGCACCGGCTGTTCGCCGCTCCGCTCGGATCCCGGTGGGCCGACGCCCTCGGGGAGGGCGGGCCGTTCGGGCCGCAGGGGCTGGTGTTCCTGGGGCTGTTCGCCGCCGTCGGGGTGGTGGCCGCGTGGAGCGCGGTGCGCGGGCGGCGGGCCGCCGCGGCCGCGCCCGCGGTGCCGGTCGGGCCGGTCACGCCGGTCCTGCCGGTGGCCGGTTCGCGCGGGGGCAAGGCCGTGTCCGGTCAGGGGGAGCGCGGTCCGCGCGGGGCGAAGGGCGGGGCGAAGGGTTGGGCGAAGGGTGGTTCGCGTGGGGCGAAGGAGGGGGGCGGCGTGGGTCGTGCCGGGGTGCCGGCCGCGTTGAGTGCCGAGCAGCAGGCCGCGATGCGCAAGCTGGGCGGCGTACTGCCCCTGCTGTCGTTCGGGACGCTGATCACCGCTGCCGTGGTGCCGCTGGCGGCCGGGCTGTACCTGCTGACCACCACGGCGTGGTCCGTCGCGGAGCGGGCCTGGCTGCAGCGCCGCAAGGACCGGGCCGTCCAACCGGCCGGACAGTAGGTGGCGGCAGGTTTGGTCGCGGGGCGGCCGTCCTGCCGGTGGTCCGGGGCGGGTGCTGGAGGGGTGCGTTCCAGTCTGTGAACAGGGTCTTGCGGATTGGTCGGTCATCTTGGAGGATCGACCAATCCTCCGATGGCCGCAACCCATCGTCCGGCCCGGGGCATGCCCATGGGCCGACCACCCTCGACCACGGGAGAATGTCCATGAAGCTGCTGCGTGTCGGACCTGCCGGATCGGAGCGCCCCGCGCTGCTCGACCAGGACGGGACCCTGCGCGACCTGTCCGGCCTGATCACGGATGTGGACGGGGCCCTGCTCGCCGACGACTCCGTACTGTCCCGCGTACGGGACGCCGCGGCGGCCGGCGAGCTCGCGGTCCTGGACGCGGAAGGGCTGCGCGTCGGCTCTCCCGTCGGCCGGATCGGCAAGATCGTGGGCATCGGGCTGAACTACCACGGGCACGCGGCCGAGGTCGGGGCGCAGGCTCCGCCGGAGCCCATCGTCTTCCTCAAGTCCCCGGACACCGTGGTCGGCCCGGACGACACCGTGCTGATCCCGCGCGGCAGCGTGAAGACCGACTGGGAGGCCGAGCTCGGCGTCGTCATCGGCGCCACGGCCCGCTACCTGGACTCCGCCGAGGAGGGCCTCGCGCACGTCGGTGGCTACGTGCTGGCGAACGACGTCACCGAGCGCGCCTTCCAGAACGAGCGGGGCGGCACCTGGGACAAGGGCAAGAACTGCGAGACCTTCACCCCGCTCGGCCCCTGGCTGGTCACCGCCGACGAGGTCGCGGACCCGCAGGCGCTGGACGTACGGCTGTGGGTGAACGGCGAGCTCAAGCAGGACGGTCACACCTCGGACCAGATCTTCCCGGTCGGCGAGGTCGTGCGGTACCTGAGCCACTTCATGACCCTGTACCCGGGCGACGTGATCGTCACCGGCACGCCGGCCGGTGTGGCCGCGGGCCAGCCGGAGCCGAAGCCGTTCCTGCGGGCCGGTGACGTCGTGGAGGTGGAGATCGAGGGCCTCGGGCGCCAGCGCCAGGAGTTCAAGGGCGCGTAGCGCCGACGGGGGGACGAGGGGCGGGGCCGCCGATGGCGGACCCGCCCCTTCCGCGTTTTGGCGTGGCGGGCCTGGGCCTGGGCCCGTGGGTCGTCAGGCGGCGATGTCCACCGCCACCCCGTCGCGGGAGGACCTGCGCGCCGCCTCCAGCACCTCCAGGCACCGGGCCGCCTCGTGCGCCGTGACCGGTGCCGGGCCGCCCGTGCGCAGGGCCCGCGCGACCGCCGCGTAGTACGCCGGGTAGTCGCCGTGCTCCGTCGGCACCGAGATCCCGCCGCCGGTCAGCGGGGACTCGCCGGAGCCGAGCCGCCCCCACAGGTGCGGCGGTTCCTCGCCCCACAGCGTGCCGTCGGTGGCGCGGTCGGGGCGCATGCCCTCGCGCAGGGCGGCCTCCTGCGGGTCCAGGCCGTACTTCACGTAGCCGGCCCGGGAGCCGAGGACGCGGAAGCGCGGGCCGAGCTGGGCGGCGGTCGCGCTGACGTAGAGGTGCGAGCGGACGCCGTTCGCGTGGGTGATCGCGATGAACGTGTCGTCGTCGGTCTCGGCACCCGGGCGGCGCAGGTCGGCCTCCGCGTAGACGCGTACGGCCGGGCCGAACAGCACCAGCGCCTGGTCCACGACGTGGCTGCCGAGGTCGTACAGCAGCCCGCCGATCTCCTCCGGGGCGCCGGATTCGCGCCAGCCGCCCTTGAGCTGCGGGCGCCAGCGCTCGAAGCGGGACTCGAAGCGCTGGACCTCGCCGAGTTCGCCGTCGGCGAGGAGCCGGCGCACGGTCAGGAAGTCGTTGTCCCAGCGGCGGTTCTGGAAGACGGACAGGAAGGTGCCGGTCCGGTCGGCCAGCGCGGCGAGCTCCCGGGCCTCGGCGGCGGTGGCCGCGAGCGGCTTGTCCACGACCACCGGGATGCCGGCGGTGAGCGCGGCCGTGGCCAGCGGGACGTGGGTCTTGTTGGGGGAGGCGATCACGACCAGGCCGGGGGCGGGGGAGTCCTCGCCGGTGCGGTCCCACAGCTCGGTGGCGGAGGCCGCGACACGGACGTCGGGGTAGGCCTCGCGGACCTGGGCCCGACGGCCGGGGTCGGAGGTGACGACCGTGTCGAGGACGAGGCCCTCGGTCGCGGACACCAGCGGGGCGTGGAAGACGGAGCCGGCGAGTCCGTATCCGATGAGTGCGACCCGTAGTGGGGCGGTGGGGGTGGTGGGGCTGGTGGGGGCGGTGTTCATGGCTCCACTTTGGCAACAGCGTTGCGTAAGTGCAAGGAGGGTGGACAATGGGCGGGTGAACAGGGGCAAGGGCAGGGGCAACGTCAGCGGCGGCGGGGGCGGGCGTGGTGGGGCGAACCTGCCGGCCCTGCGCGGGCACAACGACGCGCTGCTGCTGGACCTGCTGCGTTCGGCGGGGGCGCCGGGCCTGGGCCGCGCCGAACTCGCCGCCCGTACGGGCCTCACCCCGCAGGCCGTCAGCAAGATCACCGCTCGCCTCGCGGCGGAGGGCCTGGTGGCCGAGGCCGGCCGCGGCGCCTCCACCGGCGGCAAGCCCCGCACGCTGCTGCGGCTCGTTCCACAGGCCCGGTACGCGGTGGGGGTCCACCTGGACCGCGACCGGATCCGGGCGGTACGGGTCGACCTCGCGGGCGGCGTCGTCGACGAGTGGAGCGGACCCCTGGACTTCGGGGCGGGCCCGGACCTCGTGGTGGAGGCGGTCCTGGCGGCGGTCGTACGGGTCCGCGCGCGCGGGCCGGCCGCGCCGCCGGTCGGGGTCGGGGTGGCCGCGCCGGGTCCGCTGGACTGGCGGAGCGGGGTCCTGGGCCCGGTGACGGGGTTCCCGGGCTGGGCGGGGTACCCGCTGCGGGAGGTGTTGGAGGTGCGGTTGGGGCTGCCGGTGGTGCTGGACAAGGACACCAATGCGGCGGTCGCGGCGGTCGCGGCGGCCGGGGGGCCCGGTGGGACCGGCTCCTGCGTGTACCTGCACGTCGGGACCGGGCTCGGAGCGGGACTGCGGCTCGACGGCGCGGTGTACCGGGGGGCGCGCTCGGCGGCGGGGGAGTTCGGCCATCAGGTGCTGCGGCTGGACGGGCCGCCGTGCCGGTGCGGGGGGCGGGGCTGCCTGGAGGTGCTCTGCCTGGACGCGGTGGCCCGCGGGGACCTCGCGGGGGCCGCGCGGCTGCTGGGGGAGGGGGCCGCGAACCTGGTGGCGCTGCTGGACGTGGACCGGGTGCTGCTGGGCGGCCGGGTGGTGGCCGCCGATCCGGACGTGTTCGTGGAGGGGGTCCGGGCCGTCCTGGCGGCCCGGCGGTCGGTGACGGGTGATCTGCCGCCGGTCGAACGTGCGGTGGTGGGGGTGGCGGAGGGGGCGGCGGCGCTGGCGCTGGGGCCGCTCTTCGGCCACGCCTGACCCCTGCGGGGGGCTTTCGGGGTCTCGGGGTGACCCTGGCCGGGCTCTTGCCCTGGCCGGGCCGTTGCCCTGCCCTGCCCTGCCCTGCCCTGCCCGGGCGGGGCGGGGCCGGGCGGGGTCGGGGGTGGCCGGGGTCGGTGCCGGGGTGGGGTGTCGTCCGGGACTGCATGATTTATGGCGCCCTGTCCGAGCCTCCAGTCGTACTGGGTACCGCGCGCCAACAAATCACGTTTTACGTCCCGGCCAACACCCCACCCCGTCCCCGCCCCCGGCCTGGTGGGCCCTTACCTGCCCCCGGCGGCGGGCCCTCGTCCCCGCCCTCGGGCTTGCCGGGCTCTCGCCCTCGCCCCGGGTATGTAGGCCCCCTTACCCCCCCGGCCTGTCGGCCCCCGTACCCCCCGGCCTGCCGACCCCCGTACCCGCCCCCCGCCTGCCGGGGTTTGCGGCGCAGGTCCCGGTAGGGCGGGCCGGGGTGGTTCGGGTGGGGTGGGGGTGGGTTGACCGGGGCCGCCGTTCGGGCGTAAACCGGGAGGGCTCGGGCGCGGCGGTGTGAAGGGGATTTCGCGCGCGTGGGAGGGTGCGGGCAGGGCCGGGGTGATTGTCGCCTCGTCCGATCATCATCCCGTCCGGCTAGCCGCGAAGGTCTTCCATGGGACAGCGACTGCGTACGGCCCTCCCCCCGGGTGCCAAGACCGCCGTGGCGGCCGTCACCGCCATGACCGCCCTGCTCCTCGCCGCCGGCGCGCCCACCGCCGCCGCCGACACCGGAGGCGGCAGCCCCGCCCGCCCCGCGCCCGCGCCGCCCTCCCGCATCCAGGCCAGCTGCGGGGACGGCAAGAGCAGCGCCTTCCCCATCGGCGCCCGCATCCGCGGCGGCCCGGCCGTCTACCGGGCCGGCGCCGAGCCGCAGACCTGGCTGCTGGACCTGACCAACAGCACGGGCGGCGTGTGCACCTCCATCCATCCCGTCATCGTGTTCACGGACACCGCCCGGGCCCTGCGCCCCGCCCACCTGCGGATGGAGTTCGACGCGCCCGGCGGCACCCACCCCGTCAGCCTGGAGCGCAGCGACCGCGACGAGACCATCGCCGTCTTCGACGGCGGCGGCGACGCGTTCGCCGGCTTCTCCGTCCCGGCGGGCGGCACCACCACCGTCAAGGTCCGGCTCTCCTTCGCCCCCGACGCCCCCCACGGCGACGTCCTCGCCGACGCCGCCCTGGTCCAGCGCAAGGGCGAGCACGGCGACGACGGCGACTGGGTCGGCGAGGCCGGCGGGTACCGCTTCTCGGTGCAGGGGCCGCAGGACGAGGACGCCGTCGAGGCGGGCTCCCTCGCGCACACCGGCCCCCGGGAGTGGATCTACGGTGCCGGGGCCGTCGCCGCGCTCCTCGCCGGAGCCGGACTCCTGCTCGGCGCGCGCCGTCTGCGCGCCCCCCGTGAACCCCGCCGTCTGCGCGCCCCCCACGGGACGCCCGCCACCCACGTGCCGACCGACGCTCCCGAATCCAGGGAACGCCGGGACCGCTGAGCAGCCCGCACCCCCCGCGCGCCGATCCCCGTACACCTGCCCCACGTACAGTCCGACCGTGGAAGAACAGACCCCGTACCCGGCCCACCGCCCCGGCTCGCCCGTCCGCTCCGGCATCCCCGAGCACGGCCGCGTCCCCAAGTACTACGCCGTCAAGGCCCGGGTCGCCGAGCTGCTCGACGAGCTCGGCGAAGGCGGGACCCTCCCCACCGAGCGCGATCTCGCCGAGCGCTACGAGGTGTCCCGGGAGACGGTCCGCCAGGCCCTGCGCGAGCTGCTGCTGGAGGGCCGGCTCCGCCGTTCCGGGCGTGGCACCGTGGTCGCCGGACCCAAGCTGGAGCAGCCCCTCTCGCTCGCCAGCTACACCGAGGGCGTGCGCCGCCAGGGCCGCCGTCCCGGGCGCAGCCTGATCGGCCTGGAGCGTTTCCCCTGCCCGCCCGAACTCACCCGCGGGATCGGCGCCGAAGCCGGTGAGCCCGTCTGGCACCTGGAGCGCGTGCTGCTCGCCGACGACGAGCGCGTCGGGCTGGAGAGCACGTACGTCCGGGTCTCGCGCGCACCCCGCCTCGACGTCGATTTCCAGCCGGACTCCTCCTTCTACGGATACCTCCACGACCGCCTCGGCATCGCCTTCGGGGACGCCGACGAGAAGTTGGAGACGGTGCTCGCCACCCCCCGCGAGGCCCTGCTCATCGGCACCCCGCCCGCGCTGCCGATGCTGCTCATCCACCGCTTCTCGCGGGACCGGGACGGGCGTCCGCTGGAGCGGGTGCGTTCGCTCTACCGTGGTGACCGGTTCAGCTTCACGACCCGCCTGCGGCCCGAATAGCCCCTGAGGGGTCACCTCAAAAGCCCCAAACAGGACCTATTTAGATCACGGAACGATAACGGGTCTAGTCCAAGCGTCGAGGGCTGTTCACCGGCCCGTCGCCGGACGGACCTCCCCGGGACACGGGCCCCCACCACCTTGGTCGACGTGAGAGTCATAGTCGTCGGAGGCGGCGTGGTCGGCACCATGCACGCCTGGCAAGCAGTCCAACGCGGCCACGAGGTCGTCCAGATCGAGCGCGAGGCCGAGGCTCGCGGCGCGTCACTACGCAATTTCGGCCAGATCTGGGTCAGCGGCCGGGCCGGGGGCGAGGAGCTCGACACCGCCCTGCGGGCCCGCGAGCTCTGGGAGCGGATCGGCGCGGAGGTACCCGGCCTGGGCTTCCGCGCCATCGGCTCCCTCACCCCCGTGCGCAATGCCCGCGAGCACGCCGTCGCCGAGGCTGCCGTGGCCCGCCCCGACGCCGCCGCCCGCGGCTACAAACTGGTCACCGCCGCCGAGGCCCGGGAGATCAACCCGGCCCTGCGCGGCGACTTCGAGGCCGCCCTGTGGTGCGAGCGCGACGCGGCCGTCGAACCGCGCACCGCCCAGCTCCACCTGCGCGAGGCCCTGCGCGCCTCCGGCCGCTACACCTTCCTCCCCGGACGGGAGGTCCGCGAGGTCACCGGCCCCGGCGCCGTCCGCGACGACCACGGCGACGTCCACCGGGGCGACGCCGTCGTCCTCGCCACCGGCGCCTGGCTGTCCGGCCTGGTCCGCGAACTCGCCCCCGACCTGCCCGTCCGCCGCGTCCGCCTCCAGATGATGCAGACCGCCCCGCTCGGCGAGCGGCTCACCACCTCCGTCGCGGACGCCGACAGTTTCCGCTACTACCCGGCCTACGCGTCCCCCGCCCTCGACGCCCTCAACGCCGAACAGGAACAGGCGCCGGTCGCCGCCGCGCACAAGATGCAACTGCTCATGGTCCAGCGCCTGGACGGCGGACTGACCATCGGCGACACCCACGAGTACGAGCACCCGTTCGCGTTCGACACCCTCGAAGACCCCTACGAGCACCTCACCGGGGTGGTCGAAGCCTTCCTGGGCCGCCCGCTGCCGAAGATCAGGCACCGCTGGGCGGGCGTGTACGCGCAGTGCACCGACACGAGCCGCGTCGTCCACCGCCAGCAGGTGGGTGACGGCGTCTGGCTGGTGACCGGACCCGGCGGACGCGGCATGACCTGCTCGCCCGCCATAGCCGAGACCACCGCGAACGAACTGGGCTGGTGAACACCATGACCGACCGCACCCCCGCCAAGAACCTGATCGTCCTCGACATGGCCGGCACCACCGTTGCCGACGGCGGCCTCGTCGAGCGCGCCTTCGAGCACGCCGCCGGCCGGCTCGGCGTCGAGCCCGGCAGCGCCGACCACGCCGCGAAGCTCCAGTACGTACGCGACACCATGGGCGAGTCGAAGATCTCCGTCTTCCGCCACCTCTTCGGCACGGAGGAACTCGCCCGGCGCGCCAACTCCGCCTTCGAGCAGGCCTACGGAGAACTCGTCGACGGCGGCCTCGTCGCCCCGCTCCCCGGCGCCCGCGAGACCATCGAGGAGCTCCGCGCCGACGGCCGCACCGTCGTCCTGACCACCGGCTTCGCCCGCGTCACCCAGGACGCCATCCTCGACGCCCTCGGCTGGCGGGACCTCGCCGACCTCACCCTCTGCCCCGCCGACGCGGGCGGCCGCGGCCGCCCCTACCCGGACATGGTGCTGACCGCCTTCCTGCGCACCGGCGCGGTGGCCGACGTACGCCACACCGTCGTCGCCGGGGACACCGCCTACGACGTGCTCAGCGGCAACCGCGCCGGAGCGGGCATCGTGGCCGGCGTCCTCACCGGCGCCCACGACCGCGCCGCGCTGACCGGAGCCGGCGCCACCCACGTCCTCGGCTCCGTCGCCGAACTGCCCGCCCTGCTCGCGCCGCACGACGCGGAGCCGGTGTGAGCGGCATCCGCTTCGACTCCGTCTCGGTCGCCTACAACGGCACCACCGTCCTGGACTCCCTCGACCTGACCGTCGAACCGGGCGAGGTCATGGCCCTGCTGGGCCCCTCCGGCTCCGGCAAGACCACGGCGCTGCGCGCGGTCGCCGGCTTCGTACGGCCGCTCTCCGGGCGGGTCCTGATCGGCGGCCGGGACGTCACCGCCCTGCCGCCGCACAAGCGTGGCATCGGCATGGTCGTCCAGCAGTACGCCCTCTTCCCGCACATGCGGGTCGAGGACAACGTGGCCTTCGGCCTGCGAGCCCAGAAGGCCCCCCGGGCCGAGATCCCCGCCCGGGTCGCCGAGGCCCTGGAAATGACCGGGATGGGCGCCTACGCCAAGCGCTACCCCCGGGAACTCTCCGGCGGGCAGCAGCAGCGCGTGGCCATCGCCCGCGCCCTCGCCATCCGCCCCGGGGTCCTCCTCCTGGACGAGCCGCTCTCCGCCCTCGACGCCCAGCTGCGCTCCGGGATGCTGGCGGAACTGGCCCGGCTGCACCGCGAACTGCCCGAGGTGTCCATCCTCTACGTCACCCACGACCAGGTCGAGGCGCTCACCCTGGCCGACCGGATCGCCGTCATGGACCGGGCCCGGCTCCAGGACTGCGGCACCCCGCAGCAGCTGTACCGGGCGCCGCGCACCGAGTTCACGGCGTCCTTCGTCGGCAACGCGAACCTGCTCCCGGTGACGGTGGCCGACGGCGGCGCGGTCTTCGCGGGCCGCCCGCTGGCCCTCGACCCGGGCCGCGCCGCGCCGGGCTCCACGGCCACCCTGTGCGTACGCCCGCACCTGCTCGGGCTCGGCGAAGGGCCGAACGCCCTGCGCGGCACGATCGCCGAGGTGCAGTGGCGGGGCTCGACGCACCGGCTCTACGTCGACGTGGACGGCCACCGCGTCAAGGCGGACCTCCCCGAACTGCGCGAGACCCCGGCGCTGGGCGACGAGGTGACCCTGCACTTCGAACCCCGCGACGGGGTGCTGCTGGCCGCCGGGGTGTCGGATGCCTGACGCCTCGCGGCGAGCCGCCACCCGAAACCCCGCCCCTGAGGGGCAGTCGGCCGCTACGACCGCCCCTGCGGGGCAGCCAGCCGCTCCGGGGATTCCCGCCCCTGCCGGGCAGTCGGCCGCTACCGGGATTCCCGCCCCTGCCGGGCAGTCGGCCGCTGCGGGGATTCCCGCTCCTGCCGGGCCGCCCGCGCCCGCCCCGTACGCCGGTGGGACCTCCGGCCGCCGGACCGGCGGGGCCCCCGCCGCCGGGGGACCGGCGCCGCGGGGGCTCCGGGAAGCCACCCCCCAGGGGGCCCGGCGTGCGCTGTGGGCGTTGCCTCCCGTGGCCGTGCTCGCGCTGGTGTTCCTCTACCCCCTCGCGCTGGTCGTGCAGCAGTCCTTCACCCCCGAGAACGGCGGCGGCGCCTTCGACGCGTACGCCTCCGTCTTCGCCTCCGCGTCGTTCCGCGAAGCGCTCGGCACCACCGTCTGGCTGGCCGTCGGCGCCACCGCCGGCTGCCTCCTGCTCGGCTTCACGCTCGCGCTGATCATCGCCTTCGTCCCCTTCCCCGGAGCCAAGGGCGTCGCCAAGTTCATCGACGTCTTCCTCTCCTTCCCCTCCTTCCTCATCACTCTCGCCCTCCTCTTCATCTACGGAACGGTCGGCATGGCCAACGGGGTCTGGACGGACCTCTTCGGCGTCGCCGACGGCCCCTTCCACTTCCTCGGCACCCCCTGGGGCGTCCTGCTCGCGGAGATCACGTACTTCACGCCCTTCGTGATGCGCCCGCTGCTCGCCGCCTTCTCCCAACTGGACACCGCACAGCTGGAGGTGGCCGCCGGCCTCGGCGCCCGCCCCGCCCGGATCGTCCGGCAGGTGATCCTCCCCGAGTCCCTCCCCGCCCTCGCGGCGGGCGGCAGCCTCGTCCTCGTCATGTGCCTCAACGAGTTCGGGATCGTCCTGTTCACCGGAGCCAAGGACGTCACGACCCTGCCGATGCTCATCTACGGCAAGGCGATCCTCGAATCCGACTACGCGGCCGCCTGCGTGGTCGCCGTCGTCAACATCGCGATTTCCGTCGGCCTGTTCGGCCTCTACCGGGTGGTGGGCAAGCGTGCTGGTGCATAGCAAGGGCGGCCGCTGGGCCGCGTGGGGCCTGTTCGGCCTCCTCTTCCTGCCCCTCTTCGCCCTGCCCCTCCTCGTGGTGGTGGCCGCCTCCTTCGCCACCCACTGGTCCGGCGCCTTCCCCTCCGGCCCGACCACCGCGAACTACGCGTCCGCCGTCCGGGGCGAATCCCTCCAGGCCCTCACCACCTCCCTGGTCACCGCAGTGACCGCGAGCCTGCTCGCGCTCACCGTCGGCACCTGGGCCGCGCTGGCCGCCGCCGGGCTGAACAAGCGCGGGAAGCGCTGCCTGGACGCCCTGTTCATGCTGCCGGTCGCCGTGCCCTCCGTGGTGGTCGGCCTCGCCGTGCTCGTCGCCTTCAGCCGGCCGCCGGTGCTCCTCAACGGCACCGGCTCCATCGTCATCCTGGCGCACACGATCCTTGTCACGGCGTTCGCCTACCAGTCGGTTTCGGCCGCCATCGTTCGTCTCGACCCCGCGTACGAACAGGCTGCGGCCTCCCTCGGGGCCCGCCCCGCCCACGTGCTGTGGCGGGTCAGGCTCCCGCTCCTGCTGCCGTCCCTCACCGCGGCCGCCGGGCTCTGCTTCGCCCTCTCCATGGGCGAGCTGAGCGCCACGATGATGCTCTACCCGCCGGACTGGATGCCCCTCCCGGTCCGGGTGTTCACCGCCACCGACCGCGGCTCGCTCTTCGGCGGTTCCGCCGTGGCCGTGGTGCTGATGGCGACCACCCTCCTGGTGCTGCTGGCCGTCTCCCGCATCCGCACCAGGGCCTCCTACCGCTGATCCCCGCCCCACCCCCACCCCCGCCGACTCCCTTTCCCCGTAAGGAAGTTCCATGCCCAGCAAGCTCCTGCTCCGCGCCACCGCCTCCACCGCCGGCAGCCTCGCCCTCGCCGTCTCCCTCACCGCCTGCGGCGGCGCCGCGACCGCCGGCTCCCAGGGCGGCGAGAAGGTCGTCACCGTCTACAGCGCCGACGGACTCAAGAGCGACAAGGGCGACGGCTGGTACGACAAGGTCTTCGCCGACTTCACCAAGAAGACCGGCATCGAGGTCAAGTACGTCGAAGGCGGATCCGGCGAGATGGTGCAGCGCGCCGTCCGCGAGAAGACCAACACCCAGGCCGACGTGCTCGTCACCCTGCCCCCCTTCATCCAGCAGGCCGACGGCAAGGGCCTCCTCCAGGCGTACCAGCCGCAGGGCTCCGACAAGGTCAACGGCGGGGACAAGTCCGCCGACGGCAAGTGGACCTCCGTCGTCAACAACTACTTCGGGTTCGTCTACAACAAGAAGGAGCTGACCGCGGCCCCCAAGACCTGGGAGGAGCTGCTCGACGGCAAGTACAAGGGCAAGCTCCAGTACTCCACCCCGGGCGTCGCGGGCGACGGCACGGCCGTGCTGATCAAGGCCATGCACGACTTCGGCGGCAAGGAGCCGGCGATGGAGTACCTCAAGAAGCTCCAGGCCAACAACGTCGGCCCGTCCTCCTCCACCAGCAAGCTCGCGCCCAAGACCGACAAGGGCGAGCTGCTCGTCGCCAACGGCGACGTCCAGATGAACTTCGCGCAGTCCAAGGCCATGCCGAACCTCGGCATCTGGTTCCCCGCCAAGGACGGCGGCAAGCCCACCACCTTCGCCCTCCCGTACGCGGCCGGCCTCGTCGACAAGGCCCCGCACACCGAGAACGGCAAGAAGCTCCTCGACTACCTGCTCTCCGAGGACGCCCAGAAGCTGGTCAGCGAGGTCGGCGGCGGCTTCCCGGCCCGTACGGACGTCAAGCCGACCGACGCCAACGCCGTCGAACTCACCAAGATCATGGGCGGGGTCGAGGTCTTCGAGCCGGACTGGGCCGACATCGACAAGAACCTCACCGCCTACGTCGACGCGTGGAAGTCGGCGACCGGCAGCTGATCCGACACCTCCCGGTCACCCACGACCGCGAGAGTGACGAGTGCGTAACGGGTCTGGACCGAAGGCGCCCACGAGGCCCCTCGGCCCGGACCCTCCGCACGCCCGCCCCTCCGCACCACCGAGCGGCGGCGCCGTCGCCTCCCGCGCACCACCGCACCGCTGACACCGCACCCGCACCACGCACCACCGCACCACCGCGCTGCACCGCACCGCTGACACCGCACCCGCGCACCCGCACCACCGCGCTGCACCGCACCCGCGTATTCGCACCACGCACCACCGCGACCTGCGCACCGCACCGCGCGGCACACCGCACCACCCGTCACCGCCGCGCCGCGCAACGCCACCGCACCGCCCCGCGCCACGCTCCGCGCCCCCGTCTGCCCACTTGCTCCTGGAGGAGTACGTGTCCCCTGTCCTGTCCGGACGGACCCTCGCCGTGGCCGCCACCGCCACGGCCCTGCTCGCCACCGCACTCGGCGCCACCACCGCCCTCGCCGCCCCCCAGCCCCCCGCCACCCCCAGGGCCGCGGCCGAGGCCGCCGCCGCCGACGCCGCCGCAGCCCCCAAGGCCGCCGCCACCACCGACAAGGTGCTCGTGATCGGCATCGACGGCACGGTCCTCGACCGCGTCAAGGCCGCCAACGCCCCCAACCTGCAAGGGCTGATGGCCCAGGGCCTCACCGCCCGCAGCACCCTCTACGCGAGCCCGATGGCCGCCACCTCCTCCGGCCCCGGCTGGTCCACCATCGCCACCGGCGTCTGGCCCGACAAGCACGGCGTCAAGGACAACTCCTTCACCGGCAAGAACTACGGCGCCTACCCGGACTTCCTGACCCGCATCGAGAACGCCAAGCCGGCGCTCAACACCTACGCCGCCGCCGACTGGGAACCCATCACCTCAACCGACCAGAACGGCCCGATCTTCTCCGCCAAGGTCGACAAGCGCCTCAGCCTCAAGGGAGACCGCGACGGCTACGGCAGCGAGGACCCGAAGATCGCTGCCGCTGCCGCCGCCGAGCTCCAGAACCAGAACCCGGACGCCGCCTTCGTCTACCTCGGCGAGATCGACCACGCGGGCCACACCTCCGGCGCCGCCAGCCAGGAGTACCTGAACGCCATCGGCCGCGTGGACGCCCTGGTCGGCAAGCTCCTCACCGCCGTCCAGAACCGCCCGACCTACGCCCAGGAGAACTGGAAGGTCCTGGTCACCACCGACCACGGCCACACCGACGCGGGCGGCCACGGCGGCTCCACGATCCAGGAACGCGGCACCTTCGTCATCGCCAAGGGCGCCGGGATCCCCGCCGGTTCGGTCCGCACCGACGTCAAGCTCGTCGACGTCGCCGCCACCGCGCTCGCCCAGGTCGGGGTCAGCGCCGCCGGGACCGACGGCGTCCCACTGACGACCCCCGGCAACGACCCCTTCGACACCCTGCGCCCGAACCTCCAGGCCCGCGTGGACGAGACCGGCATCCCGGCCACCACCAAGGGCTTCACGCACACCCCGCCCGCCGGCTGGTCGATCGACAACTCGAAGATGGGCACCGGCGGTGTCACCGAGTGGGCCGGATGGGCCTTCGCCACCGACGAGTTCTGGAGCCAGTCGCAGCGCGACCAGTGGCGCGAGCTGAACGTCCGCTCCCGTGACGTCTTCGCCGTCGCCGACTCCGACGAGTGGGACGACAAGAGCCACACCGGCACCTTCGACTCCACCCTCGTCACCCCCAAGTGGGCGGTCACCGGCGGCACCACGCGCACCCTCGCCTTCCAGACGCACTACCGTCACGAGGCCGGCCAGACCGCGCAGGTCCTGGTCTCCTACAACGGCGGCGCCGCGACCGTCGTGAAGAACTACACCGCCGACGCCGTGGCCAAGGGCGAGTCCATCGCCCTCCAGGTCCCGGCCGGCGCCACCGACGTCCAGGTCCGCTTCCGCTACAGCGGCACCAACAACTGGTTCTGGACCGTCGACGACGTCACCCTGGGCTGACCCGCCCGGCCCGCGCCGCGGGACGGCCGTCCGGGCCGTGGACGCCCTCCGCGTCCACGGCCCCCGGCCGCTAGGGTGGTACAGACCAGAGGCCCCCGAGGTCAGAGGCCCCGCAGAGCGGAGAACAGTCCCGTGGCAGAGCGCAAGCCGATCGAATCCTGGCTCACCGACATGGACGGGGTCCTCATCCACGAGGGCACCCCGATCCCCGGCGCGGATGCCTTCATCAAGCGGCTGCGCGAGTCGGGCAAGCCCTTCCTGGTGCTGACCAACAACTCCATCTACACCCCGCGCGACCTCCAGGCCCGGCTGAGCCGCATGGGTCTGGACGTGCCCGTCGAGAACATCTGGACCTCGGCGCTGGCCACCGCCAAGTTCCTCGACGACCAGCGGCCGGGCGGTACGGCGTACGTCATCGGCGAGGCGGGCCTGACCACCGCGCTGCACGACATCGGCTACATCCTCACCGACCACCAGCCCGACTACGTGGTCCTCGGCGAGACCCGCACGTACAGCTTCGAGGCCATGACCAAGGCCGTCCGGCTGATCAACGCCGGCGCCCGCTTCATCTGCACCAACCCCGACGAGACCGGCCCCTCCACCGAGGGCCCGCTCCCGGCCACGGGCGCGGTCGCCGCGCTGATCACCAAGGCGACCGGCAAGCAGCCGTACTTCGCGGGCAAGCCCAACCCCCTGATGATGCGCACGGGCCTGAACGCCATCGGCGCGCACTCCGAGAGCAGCGCGATGATCGGCGACCGGATGGACACCGACGTCCTGGCCGGGCTGGAGGCGGGCATGCAGACCTTCCTCGTGCTGACCGGCCTGACCTCGGTCGAGGACACCGAGAAGTTCCCGTACCGCCCGACGAAGACGGTGAACTCCATCGCCGACCTGGTGGACCTGGTCTAGGGCCCGCCGGGCGGTCCGTTGGTGCGAACGGCTGACACATACGGGCCAAGAGAGCGCCGCTCCGGATGCGGAGCGGCGCGTCGCGCGTGAATCTCCTTGTCGAGGAGGTTCACCATGCGCAGTTCTCTGATCGCACTCCGTGTCGCCGGGGTGGCCGTCGTCCTGACGGCGAGCACCGCCGTGACCGTCCCCGCCGCGCTCGCGAACGAGTGGGACCGCGGCGGCGTCTCGGCGGACCCGAATCCGGCCGAACCGGGGACGCAGGTCAAGATCCGCGTCCGTGGCTGTGACGGCGACCGGGCGATCGCCCTCTCCCCGGTCTTCGTCTCCGAGGCCCACCTGACGGGGGGCCGCGACGACCGCCGCGCGCTGTACGGCGAGACGATGATCAGCTCGCACGCGCGGCCCGGCTGGCACGAGATCAAGGTGAAGTGCGCGGGCCGCGACGGCCGTGACGGCGACGGCCGTGACGGGGGCCGGGACGGCGGTCGCGACGACGGACTGCGCGGCTCCATCCAGATCCGCGAGCGCGACCACCGTCCCGACCCCCACCACTCGCCGGTCTGGCCCGTCCACGCGGGCGGCGGTGGGATGGCCGCCCAGGTCGCCGAGACCACCCGGCTCGCCGCGGCCACCAAGAAGAGCCACGGCGGGGACGGGCCCGGACTGTCGCAGACCGTGATCGGCGCCGTGCTGGCCGCGGCCGCCAGCCTGGCGGTCGCCGGTCGGGCCCTGGCCCTGCGCCGCCGCCGCAACGGCGAATGAGCGAGGCCAAGGCCTCCCCGGGGGGCCGGCTGCTGACCTTCGCCGCCTGGTCGGTGCTGATCCTCGTGCTGTGGGTGTGGGGCAAGGAGATCACCGGGGTCCCGCCCGCCGCCGCCCCCGGCGGGGCCGGCGGGCCGGTGGGTCCGGGCCTGCCGGCCCCGCGGGCCCCGCTCTCGGCGGCGATGCCCGCACGGATCGACGTACCGTTCATCGGCGTCCAGGCCCCGGTGATCGCGCGGGGCCTGGACGCCGACGGGGCCGTCGACCCGCCGCCGTACGAGCTGCCCGGCACGGTCGGCTGGTGGGGCGCGGGCCCCGCACCCGGGGCGGCCGGGGCCGCGCTGATGGTGGGGCACGTGGACACCAGGTCCAAGCCCGCGGTGTTCTTCGGCCTGAGCACCCTGCGGCCGGGGGAGAAGATCCGCGTGACCCGGGCGGACGGCACGATCGCGGAGTTCACCGTGGAGGACGTACGGGTCTACGAGCGCGCGGGCTTCGACCCGCACAAGGCGTACGGGCCGCGGGTCGAGGGCCGCGCCGAACTGCGTCTGGTCACCTGCGGCGGCACCTACGACAAGGCGGCCCGGCAGTACTCCGCGAACGTGGTGGTCTCCGCCTACCTGACGGGCGCCGGAACCAAGCCGACCGCACCGGCCTAGCGCTCGGCGTGCCGACGCGAACGAAGAAGTCCCCCGCGGCTTGCGCCGCGGGGGACTTCTTCTCGTCTGTGCGCCGCCAGGGACTCGAACCCCGGACCCGCTGATTAAGAGTCAGCTGCTCTAACCAACTGAGCTAGCGGCGCTTGGTGACAGGTGAAACTCTACCCCACCTGCGGAGGTGTTCGTGACCAGCCGCGCCCGCGTTGTCCGATTAACCCATGTTTGGGGTGTTTATCGTGCACGATATGTCTGGCCGAGCCGAATCTGACGTCCCGCCAGATACGTGTGCGGTCGACCACTGGACGACTACGGGAGCGGACGGAACCGCATGACGATGCAGCCTCCGGTGCATGTGCCGATGCCGACGGCGATGCCGGTGCCGGCGTTCGAGGAGTACGAGCCCGCGGGCGACTGCGTGTGCCCGGGGTGCGCGCAGCGGCGCCGCGCCCTCGCGCGCGGGCGGGCCATAGGGCGCCGCGACGGCGGCCACCCCGCCGTACGCGGAGCCCGCCGGGCGCTGGTCCTGGCCACCGCCGCCGGTGTGGTCCTCGGCGGTGGCGGGGCGGCGGCGTCGGCCGTGGGCAAGCCGCTGCCCGGCCCCGGGCCGGTGGCCCTGGACGGTTCGGACAGCCCGCAGGGCGGCCGGGCCCCGCTGCACGGGCGTCCCGCGGCCGGACATCCCGCCGGCCGGCCCGGCGCTCCCGCTCTGGTACGGCGCATCGACCGCACGACGATCATCAACCGGGCGAAGCTGTGGCTGGACGCGAAGGTCCCCTACAGCATGTCCGAGTACTGGACGGACGGCTACCGGCAGGACTGCTCGGGCTACGTCTCCATGGCCTGGAACCTCGGTACGAACGAGTGGACCGGCAGCCTCGACACCTTCGCCACCAGGATCACGAAGGAGGAGCTGCTGCCGGGCGACATGCTGCTCTTCCACAACCCGGCGGACCCGAACAACGGCTCGCACGTGGTCCTCTTCGGCGGCTGGGTCGACGAGACGCGCACGCACTACGTCGCCTACGAGCAGACCCGCCCGACGACGCGGAAGCAGCCCACGCCGTACGGGTACTGGAAGAACTCCGAGAAGTACCTGCCGTACCGGTTCAACGGAGTGACGGGCGGCATCGGCCCGGAAGAGCCCGCGCCGGCCCCCAACCAGCCGGGCGCCACCGCCTTCCCGGGCGCCGCGAAGTTCGGGCCCGGGGCCGACAACGCGCACGTGGCCGAACTCGGCAAGATGCTGATCGGGCGCGGCGGCCTGCGCTTCTACCCCAAGGGCGCCAGTACCAAGTGGAGCGATGCCGACCGGCTGGCCACCCAGGCCTTCCAGCAGGCGCAGGGCTGGACGGGCGCCGACGCCGACGGCATCCCGGGCGAGCACACCTGGCGGCTGCTGGTGCAGCGGCAGGGCAAGGACATCCCGCCCACGCGGGCCGGCCGACCGGGTCCCGCCGGGGTGCCCGCGTACCCGGGGGCCGCGTTCTTCCGGCCGGGGCAGTCCCATGAGGCGATCACCGCCCTGGGCCGCCGGCTGAGGGAGAAGGGCTTCGGCAAGTACTACACGTCCGGCCCCGGGCCCCGCTGGAGCGAGGCCGACCGCCGCAACGTCGAGGCCTTCCAGCGCGCCCAGGGCTGGCGCGGCGCCTCGGCCGACGGCTACCCGGGCCCGGAAACCTGGCGCCGGCTGTTCGCATGACGGAGGCAACGATGTACCCCACGCGCACCACGTTCACGACGGGCACCTTCCACCCCTCGTCGCGCCGCCCCACGCCCGTGGCCGCCACCCACCGGACCTGGGGCTCCACCCCGGCCGTGGAGCCGCAGCGCCCCGCCGGCGCCGAGCCGACGCCGGGCCCGCGGACGGCGGGCCCGACGCCCCCGACGCCCCCGACCAACCCCGAGCCGACCCTCCGGCCGACCCCGGCGACCCACCCGGCCCCGGTGGCGTGCCCGGCCCCGGCGGCCAACCCGGAGCCGACGTCCCGCCCGGTCCCGGCCGCGACCCCGACCCTGACCCCGGCCGCGACCCCGGCCCCGGCCGTGCGCCCGGAGCCGACGTTCCCCGACGCCCACCCCGTCCCGGCCGTCGCCCCCGGGCCGCCGCCGGCCTCGCACCCGTCCGTTGCCGCCGCCGCGTCCGCCCGCTCCGCACGGGAGGCCTCCCCGGCCGGCGCCCCTTACCCGGCCGCGCCGACACCGGCCGCCGGGCCCGAACCGGTGGCGGCGGGGCACCCCGGCCGGTGGGTCACCCCCGAGGCCGTGGTGGTGGGCCGCCCGGCCGGCCCGGAGGAGCCGCACTCCGCCCGGCCGGCGTTCCCCTCCGCCCCCGAGCCGGTGTTCCGGGCCGGGCACCCGGCGCGGCCGGAGCCCGTCGCACCGCCCCGCTCGGCCCCGGCGGCCGATCCCGGGCCGGTGGCGCCGGCCCGGCCGGCCGGGGCCGAGGGGCCGTACCCCGCGTGGTCCGCGCGACCGGCCGACGCGGTCCCGTCGGGGCCCGTGGCTGTACCGGCGGGCCGCCACACCCACCCCGCCGACCCGCCTTCCGCCCGGGCCGCCGGCCCCGAGCCGGTGGTGGGCCGCCCGGCCGGCCCGGAGGAGCCGCACCCCGTACGGCCCGCGCACCCGGCCGACGCCGAGCCCGCGCTCCGGGCCGCGCACCCGGCGGAACCGGAAGCCGTGGCGGTGGTCCGCCCCCTCCGGGCGGCCGACCCGGTGGCGGAGCCGTACGCCGGGCACCCGGCGGGCCGGCAGCCGTACCCGCCCCACCCGGCCGACCCGGAGCCGTACCAGGTTCCGGCGGCGGGCCACGCCGACGGGTCCGCCCCCCGGCAGGGCCGGTGGGTCGACGCCGGGTGGCCGCCCGCGCGGGGCGACGTACCGGCGGCCCGCGCCGAGGCGGAGACCGGGAACGAAACGGGGAACGAAGCCGGGGCCGTAACCGGGGCCGCATCCGAGGCCGGAGCCGGGACCGCAACCGGTGCCCCGACGGCGACCGCGGCCACGACGGCGACCCGGGACCCCGCGCCCGAACCCGCCCCCGGGATCCCGCACCCCGCCCCGCAGGGAACCGGTGTCCCCGGCCCCGGCGTCGCCGAGATCGTCGCCCGGGCCGTCGCCCGCGGCATGGACGAGACCCAGGGCGACCGGGGCGCGAGAGGGGAGGGGGACACGCTGGACATCCCGCTCCTGCGCCCCCCGCACGGCACCGCCGTCACCGACGTCCCCGTCCACCTCCCCTTCCGCGCGCACCACCGTCCCCCCGAGCCCCCGCGGGACCCCCGCTCGGCGACCCCCCGCCGCCCGGCCGCGCGCCCCACCGCCGGGCGCCGCGTACCCCGCGGCGACGACCGGCTCCGCGAGCACCGCGGCCCCGTGCTGCCCGGCTGGATCGCCGTGATCACCGGCGGGCTCGCCCTCGCGGGCTGCACGGCCGTGCTCTGGCGGGCCGGGGTCGTCCCCGCCCCGCTGGTGGCCGCGTTCGGCGCGGCCCCCCGCGCCTACCGCGGACTCCACGCCGCGCACTGGCCCCCGCTCGCCCTCCTCGGGATCGTCGCCCTCCTCGCCCTCGGCGGCCTCGGCCGCGCCCGGGCCGGCCACGCCTGGGTGCTCACCCTCTTCGGGCGCTACCGCGGCACGGTCCGGCGTACCGGCCTGACCTGGATCAGTCCGCTCCTGCTGCGCCAGCGGGTCGACGTGCGCCTGCGGCACTGGCGCAGCGAGCCCATGCCGGCCGTCGACTCCGGCGGCCTCGCCCTCCAGGTGGTCGTCCAGGTCGTCTGGCAGGTCAAGGACACCGCCCGGGCGACCCTCGCCGTCGAGGACCACACCGACTACCTCGCCGAGCAGGTCGAGTCGGCCATGGCCCGGGTGCTGTCCCAGCTCCCCGCCGACGCCTTCCACGAGGACGCCCCGACCCTGCGCGACGCCGAGGCCGTCGGCGACGCGCTGACCCGGATGCTGGCGGCCGAGACCGAGGCCGTCGGGATCGAGGTGTTCTCGGCGCAGCCCACCCGGATCGAGTACGCCCCGGAGGTCGCGGAGGCGATGCGGCGGCGCCGGGTCGCCGCGATCGACGCCAGGCACCGGGACACCGTCCTGACCGCGGTCGTCGACGCCGTGGACGACACCGTCCACCGCCTCACCTCGCGCGGGATCGTCGAGCTCGACGACTACGAGCGCAAGGCTCTGGTGAAGGACCTCACCGTCGCCTTCTACACCGGGCGTGGTGACCAGTAACACGCGTGACGGGGAAACGGGTGGCCGGTTGTGACCGGACCACCCGTTTTCTCATTGGTATAGACATGGCCAACTCCCGTCAATACTGTGGGACTTGGTCTAGACCTGGAGTCATCCCCACGCGCGCACGGCTCCCCTCCCCGTCCCCCCACGTCCAAGGAGCACCATGCGTTCCTTCCGCATGCCCGCCCGGCCCCGCCGGGCCGGCGCCGCCGCCCTCGGCGTCGGTCTGCTCGCCACCGTCACCCTGCTGAGCGCCCCCTCCGCGAGCGGCCACGGCTACACCGACACCCCCATCAGCCGCCAGAAGCTCTGCGCCAACAAGACCGTCGCGGACTGCGGCCCCATCCAGTGGGAGCCCCAGAGCGTCGAGGGCTACAAGGGCTTCCCGGCGGCCGGCCCGGCCGACGGCCAGATATGTTCCGGCGGCCACAGCGAGTTCGCGCAGCTCGACGACCCGCGCGGGGGCAAGTGGCCCGCCACCGGCGTCACCTCCGGCCAGAGCTTCGACTTCCGCTGGCAGTTCACCGCGAACCACTCCACGACCGACTTCAAGTACTACGTCACCAAGAACGGCTGGGACCCCACCAAGCCGCTGACCCGGGCCTCGCTCGACCCCCAGCCCTTCCTCGTCGTGCCCTACAACGGCGGCCGCCCGGACATGACGACCATCCACCGCGGCACCATGCCCGCCGGCAAGAGCGGACGGCACATGATCCTCGCCGTCTGGACCGTCAACGACACCCCGATGGCCTTCTACTCCTGCTCCGACGTTCAGTTCTGACGTAACGTCAGCTAACCTCCGGCGGCATGCGGACGACGACTGCACCCGACGCCGAGGCGCCCGAGACCGTCGCGGAGCTCATCGCGCGCCACTGGGGCGACCCCCGGACCGGGCTGATGTACGGGGCGGACGCGGCCCGCGGCGTCCGGCCCGCCGTCCTCAGCCGCCACCGGTACGCACGGGAGGCCGCCGCCCGCGCCGCGCTCCTCGTCGACCTGCTGCCGCCGGGGGCGGAGCCGCACGTGGGGGTGCTGCTCGACAACACCCCCGAGTTCCCCTTCTGGCTCGGCGCGGCGGCCCTCGCCGGGGCCGCCGTCGCCGGGATCAACCCCACCCGGCGCGGCCCGGAGCTGGCCCGCGACATCCTGCACACCGACTGCCGGATCCTGGTCACCGAGCCCGCCCACCTGCCGCTGCTGCGCGGCCTCGACCTGCCCGGCGTACGGATCCTGGTCACCGGCACCGAGTCCTACGCGGCCCTGCTCGCCCCGTACGCGGACGCCCGACCCGGCGGGGCGACCGTCCGCCCGCCCGGCCCCGGCAGCCGACTGCTCCTCTACTTCACCTCCGGCTCCACCGGCGCCCCCAAGGCCGCGATATGCAGCCAGGGCCGGCTCGCCGCCGCCGGCCACTCCCTGGCCCGCTCCTTGCGGGTGGGCCCGGACGACGTCCACTACGTCTGCATGCCGCTCTTCCACGGCAACGCCGTCATCGCCGACTGGCTCCCCGCACTCTGCGGCGGGGCCGCCGTCGCCCTGCGCCCCCGCTTCTCGGCCTCCGCCTTCCTGGACGACGTCCGCGCCTACGGAGCCACCTACTTCACCTACGTCGGCCGGGCCGTCCAGTACCTCCTGGCCACCGCCCCCCGCCCCGACGACCGCGAGCACCCCCTGCGCCTCGGCTTCGGCACCGAGGCCGGAGCGGTGGACGCGGCGCGCTTCGCCGAACGCTTCGGGGTCCGCCTGGTGGAGGGCTACGGGGCCACCGAGGGCGGCGCCTCCGTCCAGCGGACCCCCGACACCCCGCGGGGCGCGCTCGGCCGGGCCGGTGCCGGGGACGACCTCGCCGTGATCGACCCGGAGACCGGCCTCGAATGCCCCGCCGCCGTCCTCGACGCCGACGGCCGCCTGACCAACGGCGCCGAGGCCATCGGCGAGCTGGTCAACCGCGGCCGCAGCCTCTTCGAGGGCTACTGGCGCAATCCGGCCGCCGAGGCCGCCCGCACCCGCGACGGCTGGTACTGGACCGGCGACCTCTTCTTCCGGGACCCCGACGGCTTCCTCTACTTCGCCGGCCGCACCGACGACCGGCTGCGGGTCGACAGCGAGAACCTGGCCGCCGCGGTGATCGAGAACATCCTGGCCCGCTGGGACGCGGCGGCGGCCGTCGCCGTGTACGCCGTCCCGGACGAGGTCGCCGGGGACCAGGTCATGGCCGCCCTGGCCCTGCGCGAGGGGGCCTCCTTCGACCCGGACGCCTTCGCGGCCTTCCTCGCCGCCCAGCCGGACCTCGGCACCAAGATGGCCCCGCGCTACCTGAGGCTCCTCGACGCCCTGCCCGTCACCGCCACGAACAAGATCCACCGGGTCGCCCTGCGCCGGGCCGGCTTCCTGCCCCCGCCCGCGGACGCCTCCCGCCCCGCCCCCGTCTGGCACCGTACCGGCGCCGGCTACCGCCCGCTCGACGCGGAGTCCCTGGCCGCGCTGCTGGCGGCGTACGAGGACCGGGGGCGCCGGGAGCTGCTGGACCGGGGGTGATGGTTTGGAGCACCCTCCGGGAGCGGGTAGTATTTTCTCTGTCAGGCGCCGCTAGCTCAGTTGGTTAGAGCAGCTGACTCTTAATCAGCGGGTCCGGGGTTCGAGTCCCTGGCGGCGCACCTGAACTTCGGGCGGTTTCCGGTCTCACCGGGAACCGCCCGAAGTGTTTTCCCGGCACTTTCCAGTGCCGTTCTCACAGCGCGAGCGACAGCAGCAGCGGCGCGGCCTTCCGGTTCAGGGTTTCGGCGGCGGCCCGCAGCCGGTGGGCGTGCTCGACCGGCATCGACAGGGCCAGGCAGCCCACGGCGGACCCGGCGGTGATCGGAACGGCCGCGCAGACCGTTCCCACCGCGTACTCCTGCAGGTCCAGGACGGGCACGGTGGCGGGCTGGCTGTCCAGCCTGGAGAAGAGGATCCGCTCGTTCACGATCGTCTTCGAGGTGAGCCGGGCGATCTTGTGGCGGGAGAGGTGGTCGCGCCGCCCGTCCTGGTCGAGCTGGGTGAGCAGGCACTTGCCGACCGCGCTGGCGTGCGCCGCCGAGCGGAAGTCGACCCACTCGTGCACCTTCGGGGTGCGGGGGCTGTCCGCGAACTGTGTGATGCGGACCTCGCCGTCGACGTAACGGCTGATGTAGACGGCCGCGCCGACCGAATCGCGCAGCCGGTCCAGGGTGTCCTGGAGCTTCTCCTGGAGCGCCTGCTGCCGGTCGGCGCCGGAGCCGAGGAGCACCAGGGAGTCGCCTATGGCGTAGGCGCCGTCGGAGACCTGGAGGACGTAACCCTCGCGCCGCAGCATCAGCAGCATCGGGGCGAGATGGGCCGAGGGCAGGCCGGTCTCGCGCGCGAGCTGCGCGTCGGTCACACCGCCGGTGTGCCGCGAGATCGTTTCGAGCACGCGCAGGGCGTACTGCACCGAATGGAACGGCGCGGTCGGCTCGGGCTTCAGAGCCACGGTCTCCCCCTACCAGGTCGTTACCACTTGCCTCTTCACGATAGCCACCAAGAGGCCCTTCCGGAGCGCCTGTTGGGCAGATTGACGGCTCGATCGGGTCCCTCTGCCTGGCCCTACTCGCCTGGCATATGCCCGTGGCATGCCACGGGCCCGCCGTGCGGGGAATGCCCGCGGGGTGCCGACGGTTCGAGTTCTTCGTACGGACGAATCGAACGGGACGGGAGCGACGATGAGCGACACCGGGGATGCGGACCGCGGGACGGGCGGCGGGGCGGACGCAGGGGCGGACGCAGGGGCCGCGGGCGGCACGGATCCGGTCCGCGGGACCATCCGCGGCGGGGCACCGGTGCCCCTGTCGGTGCTCGACCTGGTCA
Source organism: Streptomyces sp. NPDC004667 (assembly GCF_040609475.1). Lineage (NCBI taxonomy): Bacteria > Bacillati > Actinomycetota > Actinomycetes > Kitasatosporales > Streptomycetaceae > Streptomyces > Streptomyces sp. NPDC004667. The sequence goes on from NZ_JBEXKC010000033.1 coordinate 63,814, forward strand.
CCGTCGGCAGCGGCAGCACCGCCGCCGCGTCCCTGCGCACCAGCGTGGAGATCTCCCGGCTCGCGGAATCCCGCGGTTACCACCGCCACTGGGTCGCCGAGCACCACTCCATGCCCGGGGTGGCCAGTTCCTCCCCGGCCGTGATCCTGGCCCACCTCGCCGCCCACACCTCCCGGATCCGGCTCGGCTCCGGCGGGGTCATGCTGCCCAACCACGCCCCGCTCGCGGTGGCAGAGCAGTTCGGCACCCTGGAGGCCCTCGCCCCGGGCCGGGTCGACCTCGGGCTCGGCCGGGCGCCCGGCACCGACCCCCGTACGGCGTCGGCGCTGCGCGGGCCCGGACGGGCGGACGAGGCCGCGGACGACTTCCCCCGCCGGCTCGCGGAGCTGACCCGCTTCCTCGACGACGACTTCCCCGACGGCCACCCGTACGCCCGGGTGCACGCCGTGCCCGGCCCGGTGCAGGGCCCCGCCGGCCGGCCGCCGGTCTGGCTGCTCGGCTCCTCCGGCTTCAGCGCCCGCCTCGCCGGCGAGCTGGGCCTGCCCTTCGCGTACGCCCACCACTTCTCGGCCGCCGGGACGCTGCCCGCCCTCGACCTCTACCGCCAGAGCTTCCGGCCCTCCGAGGTGCTGGACGCCCCGTACGCCCTCATCGGGGTCTCGGCGCTCGCCGCCGACACCGCCGAGGAGGCCCGCGCCCAGGTGCTGACCGGCGCGCTGTCGATGCTGCGGCTGCGCAGCGGCCGCCCCGGGCTCGTGCCGACGCCGGGGGAGGCGGCCGCGTACCCCTTCACCCCGCTGGAGCGGGAGTTCGTGGACGGCTGGCTGTCCAACATCGTGCACGGCACCCCCGACGAGGTCCGCTCGGGGCTCGACGCCCTGGTGAAGCGGACGGGCGCGGACGAGCTGATGCTGACCGCCAACGCCCACGGCGGGGACGCCCGGCTGCGGTCGTACGAGCTCGTCGCAGATGCGTACGGGATGCCGGCGCCGGGGTCGATTCCGGCTTGAGCGCGGGAGAACGGGGTTTGGCTGGTTTGTTGCCGAAACCTTGCCGGAGCATGACCTAAGGGAGCCTTAAACCGCTCGTCACCCGGGGTGGCGGGCGGTTTTTGATGTGTCCTCACCCCTCTGACGAGCGGATTTGTCCGCGTAGTGGTCTAGTCCTTCTTTGGTCCAAACCATTGACTGGGGCGCGGGGTGATCGCTATCACTTCTCTCACCTGAAGCCGATGCTCCCCCCTCCCACCCCCCGGAGGCAGTTCATGCACATCCGTAAACCCCTCATCGCGGCCGCCGCCACGGCCGCGCTGGCAGCCGGAGCGCTGGCCACCTTCGCGGGACTCGGCACCGCCCAGGCGGCCGACACCTCCACCGCCGCGACCGGCGGCGGCGTGAAGATCGCCTACTACGACCAGTGGAGCGTGTACGGCAACGCCTTCTACCCCAAGCACCTCGACACCCGGGGCATAGCGGGCAAGCTGGACGTGATCAACTACTCGTTCGGCAACATCCACCCCACCAACCTCACCTGTTTCGAGGCGAACAAGGCGGCGGGCGACGACAACAACCCCAACGCCGGTGACGGCGCGGGCGACTCGTACGCCGATTACCAGAAGTCCTTCAGCGCGGCCGACAGCGTCAGCGGCGTCGCCGACAAGTGGGACCAGCCGATCGTGGGCGTCTTCAACCAGTTCAAGCAGCTGAAGGCGAAGTACCCCCACCTGAAGATCAACATCTCGATCGGCGGCTGGACGTACTCCAAGTACTTCAGCGACGCGGCCAAGACCGACGCCTCCCGCAAGAAGCTGGTCTCCTCCTGCATCGACCAGTACATCAAGGGCAACCTGCCGGTCGACGGCGGCTTCGGCGGCGCCGGCGCGGCGGCCGGGATCTTCGACGGCATCGACATCGACTGGGAGTACCCCGGCTCCTCCGGCGGCCACCTCGGCAACCACTACGCCCCCGAGGACAAGCAGAACTTCACGTTGCTGCTCAAGGAGTTCCGCGACCAGCTCGACGCCTACGGGCAGGCCAACGGCGGCAAGAAGTACCTGCTGACGGCGGCGCTCCCGGCCGGCCAGGACAAGATCAAGTACATCGAGACGGACAAGATCGGCGCGTACCTCGACTACGCGAACATCATGACGTACGACATGCACGGCGCCTGGGACGGCGACGGCCCGACGTACCACCAGTCCCCGCTGTACTCCCCGGCGGGCGACCCGACCGACCCGATCGCGCCGGGCACCCAGAAGTACAGCATCGACAACGCCATCGACTCCTGGATCGACGGCAACCCCGCCTACGGCATCACCGGCGGCTTCCCCGCGAACAAGCTGACCCTGGGCTACGAGTTCTACTACCGCGGCTGGAAGGGCGTCCCCGCCGGGGCGAACAACGGCCTCGCGCAGACCGCCACCGGTCCCTCCGGCGCCCGGCCCACCAGCCAGCAGGCCGGCATCGCCAACTACAAGGAGCTCGGCGGGATCGTCGACAACCCGGCGACCACCTTCTGGGACGACCAGGCCAAGGCCGCGTACTTCTACAAGGACGGCGAGTTCTTCACCGGCCTGAACCAGAAGGCCGTCCAGGCCCGGGTCGACTACGGCAAGCAGCGCGGCCTGGCCGGCGCGATGATGTACTCCCTGCTCGGCCTGGACGACAAGACCACCCTGCTCAACCAGATCTCGGACGCCCTCGGCGGCACCACCCAGCCGCCGACCACCCCGCCGACGACGCCTCCCACCACGCCTCCCACGACCCCGCCGACCACCCCGCCGACGACGCCTCCGACGACCCCGCCGGGCACCGGCTGCGGTTCCGTCCCGGCCTACGTCGCCGGCACCGTCTACACCGGCGGCAGCCAGGTCTCGTACAACGGCCGCAAGTGGCAGGCCCAGTGGTGGACGCAGAACGAGACGCCGGGCACCACGGGCCAGTGGGGCGTCTGGAAGGACCTCGGCGCCTGCTGATCTCCCCCCACCCCGCGCCGAGCGGTACCTCCGCCCCGCACCCCGTACCCCGGGTGTGGGGCGGAGGTGCGCCCACGGGGCACGGAGGAAGCCCCGCAGGGACGCGGGCGGCGAACGCCGCGGCGCGGCGGCCCCGTGGAGGGGTGGCCGCGCCGCGGGCCGTGGCCGGTCAGACCTGGAACTGGCCGACCGTGATGAAGTGGCGCAGCTCCTCCGATTTCCGGCCATCGGGGATGTGCTGCGAACGCCGCCGCCCCGCACCGGGTTCAGGCTCCGGGGCGGGTGCCGATCATCTCGGCGATCAGCTCCGGGGCCACCGCCCGGGAGTACAGCCAGCCCTGGCCCGTGTCGCAGCCGACGCGCCGCAGCCGGGCGGCCTGCCCGGCCGTTTCCACGCACTCCGCCGTCACCGTCAGGCCCAGCCGGTGCGCGAGCTGGACCAGGGCCTCCACGATGGTCTCGTCGGCCGGGTTCGGATGGGAGCCCTCCTCGTAGCGGAAGCCCCGTACGAAGGAGCCGTCCAGCTTCAGCACCGACACCGGGAGCCTGCTCAGATAGGCCAGGTTCGAGTACCCGGTGCCGAAGTCGTCGATGGCGATCCGCACGCCCATGTCGCTCAGCGCCTGGAGGGCCTGGAGCGGCCGTCCCGCGGAGCCCATCACGGCCGACTCGGTCAGCTCCAGCTGGAGCAGCTGCGGGGCCAGCCCGGTCTCGGCGAGGATCTCCGCCACGTCGCCGACCAGGTCGGAGTCCCACACCTGGCGCACGGCCACGTTGACCGAGACGAACACCGGCGCGTCGCTGGGCTGCTCGATCTGCCAGCGCCGGGCCTGGCGGCAGGCCGTGCCCAGCACCCACCGGCCCAACTGGACGATGGAGCCGTCCTCTTCGGCGATCCCGATGAACCGATTCGGCGTCAGCGTGCCGAACTGTGGGTGGTTCCAGCGGACCAGGGCCTCCACCCCGCGCACGGCTCCGCTCTCCAGATCCACCAGGGGCTGGTACTCCAGCTCGAACTCGCCCCGCTCCACGGCCGGCCGCAGCGTCGAGGACAGCGCCTGCCGGGTCATGCGGTGCGCGTTGCGCTCCGGGTCGAAGAGGGTCCAGCGGGCCTTTCCGTCCGCCTTCGCCCAGTACAGGGTGGTGTCCGCCGCCTGCATCAGCCCCGTCGCCGAGGTGCCGGCCGCGTTCCGTTCGACCACGCCGATCGACGCGGACACCGACAGCCGCTGCCCGGCCAGGTCGAAGGGCTCCTGTACGGCGGCCAGTACGCTCCGCGCCAGGTCCACGAGCTGCTCGGTGCCGGTGGAGTCCTCGACCAGCAGCGCGAACTCGTCGCCGCCGAGCCGGGCCACGAGGTGCCCGCCCGTGCGCCCGTACCCGTACTGGTCGGCGCACTGGGTCAGCCGGGCCGCGACGGCGGTCAGCAGCCGGTCGCCGACCCGGTGGCCCAGGGTGTCGTTGACGGCCTTGAACCCGTCGAGGTCGAGGTAGCACAGGCCGATCCGGCCGGTGCCGCCCTGCTCGTACGAGGAGGACTCCAGGGCGGCGGAGAGCCGTTCGAAGAACAGGGCCCGGTTGGGCAGCCGGGTCACCGGGTCGTGCATCTGGAGGTGGCGCAGGCGGGCCTGGAGGTCGCGCCGGTCGCTGATGTCGGCGACGGACAGCAGGACGTCCGGGGTGCCGGCCACCGGGCCCAGCGTGACCTCGGTCCACACCGAGTGCCCGTCGGGGTGCTTGAGGCGGCGCGTGCAGCGCAGCCGGGCCTGGCGCCCGCGCAGCACCTCCTGGTAGGCCTGCCAGGTACGGGCATCGGCCGCCAGGTCCACGAGGTCGGCGGCGCGCTGCCCGGCGAGCTCGTCCGGCTCGCCGCCCAGCAGCCCGGCGAGGGCGCGGTTGGCGGCGATGACCTCGCCGTCGCGGCCGACCAGGGCCATCGCGAGGTGCGCCGCGTCGAAGGCGGCCCGGTAGTCGCGCGGCGAGGCGGGCACCGCGGGGTGACGCTCCGTAAGGGACGATCGGATGCTGTCGGCCGCCGAACCGGTTCCTTCTGAGGTTGCGCTCACCCTTGGCTCCCGCAGTGTTCGTGAGTGTCCGTGCAGGAAAGTGTGCCGATCATAGAGGCTGCCGGGAGGCCCTATCCAGCGGCGTCGCCGTGCGGGGCGCGGCCCGTCGGCATGATGACGCCTCGCAGACGGTGTGCTGACGGAGCGTCGAGGCAGGCCCGGGTGATCGTTTCTGCGCGCCTGTGAGCGCGTGAGTGCCGTCATTGATCTCACGTGATCGGACGTGACGTTCCGTAGGCGGGTGCGTCAAGTAGGTGGGTCACCGACTTGCCGTACTGCTCACTCATGTGGGGCAGCGGAACAGGGCATTAGTAAGACAATCGCCTCAAGGTGGATGAGAGGGTACGAATCCACCACCGGAGGTCGATGTGCCGCCACAGCAGACACCCGGGGGAGTGGACCGCTCCCGCATGCGCAGTACGGCCGCCGCCCTCACCTCCCTGACGGCACTCGCCGCGATGTCGCTCGTGGCGGGTCCCGCGGTGGCCGATTCCCGGGCCGGCGGGCCCTGCGCGCTGACGCGCACGGCCGCGCACCACTCCCTCGGTCTGGACAGCTGGAACCGGGCCTACCCCAAGCCCGAGCGCGAGCTCAACGCGGTGCTGGTCTTCCTCTCCTTCCCCGACCACCGGCCCGCCGTCACCCCGGCGGACCTGACCTCCGACTACTTCCCGGCGACGAGCGACTTCTTCCAGCGGGCCTCCTACGGCCGGTTCCGCCTGGTCCCGCACCCGCAGGAGCGGTGGGTCCAGATGCCCCGGCCGTCGGCCGCCTACGGGATACGGCGCGACTGGGCCCCCGAGAACCGGGCGGCCTACCTGCGGGACGCGGTCGCCGCCGCCGATCCGCAGGTCGACTTCTCCCGGTACGACGTCGTGTACTTCGTCGCCGACCCGAACGCCCCCGGTGTGGACTCCGACGCCACCAAGGTCGTGAACTTCGACCGCCCGATCACCGCGGACGGCGTGGAGCTGCGGCGGATCGTCACCGTCTTCGAGCACCACCCGCCCGACCGCAACGTGCTGGCCCACGAGACCGGGCACGTCTTCGACCTGCCCGACCTCTACCACCGGCCGACGGACGGCAAGGGCGACTGGGACACCTACGTCGGCGACTGGGACGTCATGGGCAGCCAGTTCGGCATGGCCCCCGACCTGTTCGGCTGGCACAAGTGGAAGCTGGGCTGGCTGGACCCCTCCCAGGTCGACTGCGTGCGCTCCGGCACCTCCCTGCACACCCTCCAGCCGCTCTCGGAGGCCCCGCCGCGCGGCGGCACGGGCGGGACCAGGCTCGCGGTGATCCGTACGGGTCCGGGCAGCGCGATCGCCGTCGAGGCCCGCGGCTCCTCCGGCAACGACGGGGACACCTGCACGGAGGGCGTCCTGGTCTACCGCGTCCGCAACGAGGCGGCCTCCGGAGGCGGCCCGATCGAGGTGCTGGACGGGCATCCGCGCACGGAGGCCTGCTGGGACCGCTCGGTGTACCCGCCGCTGGCGGACGCGCCGCTGGAGGTCGGGGAGACGTTCACGGTGCCGGGCGAGCGGATCACGATCGAGGTCGCGGACCGCACGCAGTCCGGCGCGTACACGGTGAAGATCACGACCTGACGGCGGCGGACACGACGAAGAAGACCCCCGCTCTGCTGAGCGGGGGTCTTCCTCCGTCTGTGCGCCGCCAGGGACTCGAACCCCGGACCCGCTGATTAAGAGTCAGCTGCTCTAACCAACTGAGCTAGCGGCGCTTGCTGACGAGGTAGACATTAGCATCAGGTCCGGCCGAAGGAAAAATCGATACCGGGCCGGGCGGCGTGCAGGAACGCCCAGAGCAGGGAGTCCGGCCCGGGAAGCCAGGGCCGCCGGGCATCGGGGGCCACCAGCCAGCGCGACGGCCCGGAGGCGGAGCCGGGACCGGTGGACAGCGGGGGCACGGTGACGGCGTCCCCGTGGCCGTGGCAGAGCGGGGCCGCCGCGGCCGGGCTCCACTCCTCCCAGGCGAGCAGGGCCGGCAGCCGCTGCGCGGTCCCGGGGGCGGCGAAGAGCAGCATCCGGCCGCGGTGCACGGCGGCCGGCCCGGAGCCGGGCCCCCGCTCCCACAGCAGGTCGAGCATCCGGCGGCCCACCACGAGCGGAACGTTGACGACGTCGAACGCGGTCCCGCAGGGCAGGACCGCGGGCGCGGCGGGCCGGGCCTGCCAGGCCGCGAGGGTGTTCTCCGGGTGGGCGGAGGCGGAGGCCAGCCAGGCGGCGCCCTGCGGGGTGACCTGGGTGGCGGGCGCGGTGCGCGCGTCGAGGCCGTCGAGTGCGGGGCAGCCGGCGGCCGTCGTCAGGGTCGTCATATGCCAAGGTCTACCGGGCGTAGCCTTCCCGTTCCCGGGAGTTACCGAAAACCGGGACAGGGCGGGCGGGGGTGGAGTATGTTGCGCCGCGCATATGCCAGGGGGCGCGCGGCGACACCGCCCGGAACGCCGCGCGCCCGGCGCCCGCGGGAAGCGGGGCGCCGGGTACGGCGGCGGGTGGTGCGGGGTGGTGCGGGGGCGGGCTCAGGCCGTGTCGGGGCCGGCGCCGCGCTGGAGGTCCTCGCCGAACTCGATCATCTTGCGCGCGTAGTCCTCGGTCCACTCCGCCGCCTCGGCGATGGCCTGCGGCGAGAGCCGGTCGAAGCGGCGCGGGTCCGCCAGCTGGGCCGCCGCCAGGGCCTGGAACTCCACCGCTCTGTCCTGCGCGGCCCGGAAGGCCAGGGTCAGCTCGGTGGCGCGGGCCAGCAGCTCACGCGGGTCCTCGATCGATTCCAGGTCGAAGAAGTGCTCCGGGTCCGTGGCGGCCTCCGAGGGCTCGAAGAGCAGCGGCGCCGGCCGCAGCCTCCGCTCGGTCCGCTCGGGCTCTGACATGCGTGTCCTCCTGCTGCGCGTACGAAATCCTCCGGGCCACCCTCCATTGTCCAGCGTCGCGCAAGGGTGCCGCCGGTTCAGGCGGCGGCGGGCTCCTTGGCCAGGGCCGCGATGTCCTCGAAGACGCCCGCCAGCTCGCCGGCCAGCCCCTCCGTGGGCTCGAAGCCCTCGGCGCCGAGCAGCGCGTTGATGCCCGGGACCGCGACCGAGCGCCCGGCGGGCAGCATGCCGAGCCGGGTCAGGACCGGCAGCAGCATCTCGGCGGCCGGGGCGCCGCCCGAGGCGCCCGCGCTGTAGCTGACCAGGCCGACCGCCTTGCCCTGCCACTCGCGGTAGAGGAAGTCGACGGCGTTCTTGAAGGGGGCGGTGAAGGACCCGTTGTACATCGGCAGCACGAACACGAACGCGTCCGCGGAGTCGACGAGCGCGCTCCACTCCCGGGTGTGCGCGTGGGCGTAGTTCCCGGTCGAGGCGTACTCCGGCTCGTCCAGGAACGGCAGCGCGATCTCCGCCAGGTCCACCGGGGTGACCTCGAAGCCGCCGTGCGCGCGGGCCTCGTCGGCGACCCAGCGCGCGAGGGGGCGGCCGCTGGAGGTGGGGCGGGTGGCGGCGGAGACGACGTGCAGGCGGGTCATGGTGTGAACTCCCGTTGGGTGGAGGTGTGCTGTGCGCACCGAAGTCTCGCCGCCGGGACCCACAGGGGAAAACCGGAACCCCGCCGTATGTCACGACGCGCCCGGCGCCTCTCAGGGCCGCCACGCCACCCGGTGCTCGGCGAGGACAGAGTGATTCGCCTCCCAATACTCGGAAAACATGATCACCATGTAGCTTCATCGGAAGTGGATGGGGACTGCGTAGGGGGTAACGACATGTCATACCGGCCGTCACCGGGCACCCGCGTTCTGAAGATGCGGAGGATCAGCCGGGACTCCGAGGACAGCTCTGCTCTGGCGCGTCAGGCTGAGGCCCTGGACGGCGCGGTCGCCGGGGGCCGGTTCGACGAGGTGGGGGATGCAGAGGACTCGTTCATCTCGGGTGCGGTAAGTCCTGAGGAGCGGCCTGGCCTCGGCAGGTGGATGCGTGAGCCGCTCTGGTACGAGTGGGACGCGATCATGGTCACCTCTCTGGATCGCATCACTCGCAACCAGACGCACTGGGAGATGTTCGCGGACAAGTGCTACCGGGGCGGCAAGGACGTCATCTGTCTGGACGACCCCGCGCTGGACATCACCCCCGGCAACGGCCGGATGATCGCTTACATCAAGGCGACCCAAGCGCAGGAGTACCGGGAAGCCATCGTGCAGAAGCGCCGGAACCAGACTCAGTACTACCGCGATGAATCCCTGTGGGGTGGTGGTACGTGGCCTTTCGGCTACCGCCCGGTGCTCACGGAGTACCAGGGCAGGCAGCGCTACAAGCTGGTCATCGACCCCGTAACGGGGCCCCTGATCCGTGAGGCGTACGAGCGGATCGGTGTCCGGGGGTGGAGCATGAGCCGTCTCTGTGAAGACTGGAACAAGCGCGGTGTCCTCACGTCGCAGGATTACCAGCGGAGCGTGAACGCGGGCGAGAAGAAGGTCGGCGCCAAGACGGGGATCAAGGGAACCCGGTGGACCACTGCCACCCTGGGGAAGATCCTGAAGAAGCCGATCCTTCAAGGAATCGCCATGCACAAGGGTGAGCCGCTTGTTCGTGACGGCATGCCCGTGCGGTGGGCGGAACCGATCCTCAGTGATGAGGAATTCGCCGAGTTGCAGGTAGCCGTTGCCGCGCTCGGCCGGCATCGTGCGGGCATCAAGTCCAATGCTTCTCCCATGGCAGGTGTTCTCCACTGTCCTTGTGGAAAGAAGATGTACGAGAACAGCTCAGTGGGAAAGCTGACCACGGGGGAGATTCGGTCCCACAAATACTTCCGCTGTTCCTCGTGGTCCAATGGCAAGGCGTGTGAGTTCTCCGTCTCCTGGTCGCAGGATCAGCTCTACGTCATGGCGGAGCATGCATTCCTCGCCAAGTTGGGGAATGAGGAAATGACGGAACGCCGGTATGTCCCGGGTAGGGACAACAGGAAGCAGATCAAGGAGCTTGAGCGGGCCATCGACAATCTGGCGCAATCAATCGCCTTGGCCGCTTCCTCTGCCGTGGTCGCTTCCCTGACCGGTGCGATGGAGCGGCACGCGGCCAACCTCGAAGCGCTGATGGGTGAACCCTTCGTTCCGGGAAGGTGGGAGGTTGCCGGCACCGGCCAGACCTACGCCGGGAAGTGGTCCACCATGAGGGGTTGGACGGAGCGGGGTCCGTTCCTTCGCGAGGAGGGCTTTCGGCTCTTCGTCTGGGGATCCCCCAAGGCGAAGGGGCGAAACATGACCGTCTACGTCATCTCTCCGGGTGATGTTGCCGAGAGGGTCAGTGGCGCTCTGGACGGATCCCTTGAGCCGAGTGACGAAGAAGCGTGGAATCTTGAAGCTCTGAAAATCTTCAACGAACTCCTGGAGGAGGAGATTGGCCAGTTCGGCGTCAGTTCCTCACCGATTTCGCGGGAGCTTCCGTAGCTCTTGTCGTGGCCTCGAATCTCCTGCCCAAGCGGACCCACCACCCGGGAAGCACTCCCTGACACCGGGGACGCTCATGGGCGAAGTGACCGGGCCCCGAGCCCACCCGTGCCCTACGGCCGCCACCGGACTCGGTGGTTGGACCAGAAATCCCACGTGGACATCATCGCCTCCCAGCCGTCCGGGAACTTCACCGTGACGCCCAGCTGGACCGGTTCCGTCGAGGGGTGTTCGTCCAGGAGTTCCGCTATGCCCGCGCGGGCCACCACCACGCAGGCGTGCCGGTGGCGGGAGGCCAGGACGCACAGGCGGCCCGTCTCCAGGTGGAACGCCGTCGCGTCGGGGCGGCCCGACAGGGGGTGCAGGACCACCGTGAGGTCGTACTCGCGGCCCTGGAGCCGGTTCGCGGTGTCCACGGTGACCCCGGTGACGCCCAGCGAGGCCAGGGCCGAGCGGACCGCGGCGGCCTGGTCGCGATGGGCGGTGCCCACGGCGATCCGGTCGGCCGTCAGCGGGGACGGCCGCGGGGACTGCTCGTCGGCGGTCACCGCGCCCCGGTCCAGCGCCCGCCGGACCACCAGCGCCACCGCCCCCACCGCCTCCGGATCCGTGCGCGGGGTGTGCCGTGCGGGCAGTTCCAGCAGGCCCCAGCCCGAGGCGGCGGCCTCGTCCAGCACCCGGTCGGGGCCCGAGCCGTCGCCCGCGACCCCGTACGTGAGCCGCCGCTCGCCCGGACCCGTACCGCTGCGGAACCGGCTGTACGGGTAGAAGGCGCGCGAGACCAGCGGCGCGGCCGTCGCCGGCAGCCGCCAGGACACCGGGAGCCGGTGCTGCGGCAGCTGCGGGTTGTGCGCCAGCAGGGTGGACACCGCCGACGCCGAGGGGTCGTAGGACAGGCCCGCCCACTGCTCGGCGCCCACCACGCTGAACGGGTCCAGCTGCCCCGGGTCGCCGACGAACAGCGCCCGGTCGAACAGCCCGGCCACGGCCAGCAGCGCGTCGGAGCGCATCTGGTACGCCTCGTCGACGATCGCATGCTCCCAGGGCTCCGCGTCCTTCACGTACGCCCACTTCGCGGCCGTGGAGATGGTCACCGGCAGCTCCGCCAGGTCCCCGGGCTTGGCGGAGAGGGTGACGGACGGCAGCTCCCGCAGGGCGGGGTCGTACGCGTCACCGTCGCTGCTGTGCAGCCGGCCGACCTTCAGCTCCGGATCCTTGTCGGCGAGCCGCAGCACCAGGTCGTCGACCTGTGCGTTGGTCTGCGCGACCACCATCAGGCGGCGTCCGGCGGCGGCCAGTTCGCGGGCCGCGCGCACCACCAGCGTCGACTTGCCCGCGCCGGGCGGGGAGTCCACCACCACGCCCCGCTCGGTGCCGTGCAGGGTGTCGCGCAGGATGGCGGCGGTCGCCTCGGCGGCGGCCGCGCCCGGGTCGAAGCCGGTCACAGGAGGTCCTCGTCGGTCACGGAGTCGGGCGGCGTCGGGGCGCCCAGGTGGGCCGGCGGCCCGCCGTGCGTCCACGGGGTGTGCTCGGGATCGGGCAGTTTGGGTCCGCCCCGCGCGTCGTGCTCGAACAGCGTCCAGCACACCCGGTCGCCCTTCTCGGGCACCGAGCCCGCCACCGGCTCCCGGCCCGCGCCCATCTTGTCGAGCACGCGCAGCACCAGCTGCCCGTCCTCCTCGTGGCGCACGAACGCGAAGGCCTGCTGGCGCCCGTCGAGCGAGCGGAACACCTTCCCGCCGCCCTCGTCGGCCAGTTGGGGCCGGTCCTCGGTGGCCACCGTCACCAGCGGGCGCGGGCGGGGCCGCTTGCCCTCCGTCCACTCCATCACCACTTCGGTGACCTCACCGGCGAAGGCCTCGCCCGCGAGCCGCCGGCCCGCCATGACCAGCGGGTCGTCCAGCGCCTCCTGGGCGTCGAGCCGGACCTGCTCGGTCTCGCGCGTGGCCAGCTTCTGGGCCGCGGTCACCGCGTCGTCGCGGCGCGGCTGCGGGGGCTCGCCCGCCCGGACGCGGTCCCGGTGGCCGGTGAAGGACCACCGGTCGCGGGTCCAGCGTTCCGCGGTGCGCTCGCCCGGCGGCAGGGCGCGCAGCAGGGCGAGCGCTTCCCAGGTCTGCCGCCAGGTGTGCGCCATCTGCGAGACGACCAGCTCCCGGACCGCCCGCTCGGCTTCCCGTACGCGCTCCTCGGCGGCCGGTTCGGTGCCCGGTTCGGCCGCGGCCGCCGCCGCCCGGGCCGCGTCGAAGCGGGTGATCGCCGGGGCGAGCAGCCCGTTGTCGAAGGCCGGGTCGGTGGCCGGGCCGGCCGGAGGGAACAGCAGCCGGCCGTGCCCGTCGCGGCCGAGCTCCACGTGCAGGGCCCACTCGGCCCCCGACGTGCCCCCGGGCGGAGCTATCCAGCCCAGCAGCGATCCGAGGTGCTGGTCCTCCAGGTTGCTCTGGCCGGTGGCCCAGTGCCGTCCCAGCAGCTCGGTGGCGCTGAGCAGCATCGAGGATCCGGGGACGCGGGAGCGTTCGGCGAGGTGCGTGAACCAGCGGCCCAGCAGCGGCACCCGGGCGGGCGCCGGGTACGGGTTCTCCGGGTCCTCCTCGGCGGTGCGCCGGAACCGCATCGAGCGGCCCAGCAGCCGTACGTACTCCACGCCGGCCCGGCTGGGCACGATGATCTGCGGGGCGTCCACGCACAGTTCGGCCTCGACCTTGGACTTCCGGCCGGTCTCCGGGTCGGTCTCGGTGCGCTCGGCCGGCTCCACGACGTCCGCGTACCCGTCGACGTACGGCATCACGCGCTCCGCCAGCCCCGCCAGGAACGTCCAGCGCAGGTTCCGGTCGCGCGGCTGCGGGACCACCAGGACGAGCGGGTCGTCCGGGTCGGTGCCCAGCATCGCGCCGAGCGGGGCCCCCGCCTCTCCGGCGGTGGTCAGGGGTACGAGGACCAGCGGCCGCTCGCTCAGGTGGCGGTGCCGTACGGTCGCCAGCGGCCGGGCGCGGCCCGCGCGGACGGCCTCCAGCCGGGCCAGGGTGTTCAGCAGGGGCATGCGGGGCCCTCCGGGGCGGGGTGCGGGGGCCGGGCGGCGGCGAGTTCCAGCGCCTCGGCGCGCAGCCGGGCGGCCCGGCGCAGCGCGGCGGCGGTGGGGTCGTCCCCTTCCTCGGAGACCCGGTCGGCGGGGGCCGGGGAGGCGGCCGCGGCGAGGGCGGCGTCGACGGTGGTGAGCCCGCCCAGCTCCCCCCGTACGGAGCGGCCCAGGGCGGCGGGGTCCCCGGCGGCGCGGGACCGCTCGCGGCAGTGGAAGGCCAGCTCGCAGGCGGCCAGGCACTCGGGGGCGTAGGACGCGCCGACGGCGGAGACGGCCTCGGTGAGTTCGCCGGCGGGCCGGGCCGGGTCGAAGCTGAGGCCCGCCGGCAGGTCGGCGGCCAGTTCCTCGACCCGGGTCAGCCGCTCCATCTGGCGCAGGGTCACCGCCCGTTCGCGGCGTACGTCGACGGGCGCGGCGGTGGGCAGGTTGGAGAAGTCCTTGGGGCAGACGAGCAGGACCCGGTGGCCGACCTCGGCGCCGGGCACCTTCCCGGCGGTCCGCTCCAGGGCGAGCACGTAGACGGCGGCCTGCCGCGCGGCGGCGCCCACCTTCGCGGAGTCGGCGGCCCCGTCGATCATCGGGAACGACTTGATCTCCACCACGCTCCACCGGCCGCCGGGGTCCACCACGACCGCGTCGGGCTCCAGGTAGGCGGGGGTGCCGGCCACCTCCAGCGCCAGCATCGGATGGTCCAGCAGCGTCCACGCCCCCGCGGCGGTGGCCTCGCGCAGGGCCAGCGCCGTCCGGGCGGCGCGTCCCTCCGGTCCGGCGGCGGTCAGGTCGGGCACCCGGGCGTCCGGTCCGGGGGGCTCGGCGGCGCCGCCCAGGAGGGTGTGCGCGAGCCGCAGCAGTTCGGCCCCGCCGTCGGCCTTGACCTTGGCCTCGAAGGAGTTGCCGCGGACGATGGCGAACTGCGACTGGCCGAACGCGGCGGGCGCGCCCAGGGCCGCCGCGAGCGCGCCCTTGTCCACCCCGGCGCCGTCGAGCAGGGCGCGTCTGCCGCATCCGGGGTTGGCCGCGAGCGCGGCCAGGGAGCGGGCGTCGAGCGGCCGGGGCGGCACGGCGGGGCCGCGCAGGTCAGCGAGGCGTTGCCGCAGTGTCGTCGTCTGCGCGGGAGCGGCGGGCGGGTAGGAGCTCACGGGCGGAAGTGTCCCATCCGCCACTGACAAGCGTGGACGTACCGTGAAAACCGGCCGGTTGGGCCTCCGGCGGAGCGCCAGCGGCGGGCGAGGGCGCGGCGGGCGTGGTGTCCTTCGCGCGGTCCGGTGCGGACAAGGGTTCCGGCGCCCGGCGCGCGGCGAGGCGGCGCGCGATCGCCAGGCCGGCACCCATCACGGCGGCCCCGGCGACGGCGTCGAGGAAGTAGTGGTTCGCCGTCCCCATCACCACGACCGTGGTGAGCGCGGGATAGGCCAGGCCCAGCGCCCGTACGAGCGGACGCCGCGCGTACCGCCACACCAGGAGCCCGCACCACAGGGCCCATCCGACGTGCAGGCTCGGCATGGCCGCGTACTGGTTGGTCAGGGAACCGAGTCCGCGCGGGGCGCTCGCCTCGCCGCCCCACCAGCCGTAGGCGCTGTACCGGGCCATGGTGTCCGTGAACCCGTACGGGGCGTCGAGCAGCCGGGGCGGGCAGGTGGGCAGCAGGGTGAAGCCGATCAGTCCGAGCAGGGTGGAGGCCACCAGCCAGGTGCGGGCGGTGCGGTAGTGCGCGGGCCGCCGGTGGTAGAGCCAGAGCAGCACGGCGGGGGTGACCAGGTAGTGCAGGGAGGCGTAGACGAAGTCGGCGGGTATGCCGAGCGCGCCGGTGCGCGAGAACAGCCGGTTGAGGGGTCTTTCGAAGTCGAGGTGCAGGAGTTCCTCGGCGCGCAGGATCGCGAGCCCGTGGCCGACGGCGAGGTCCGCGTCGCCCCGGGCGAGGAGCCGGCCGCCCGAGTAGGCGCCGTAGACGAGACCCAGGAGCAACAGTTCCGCCCACCAGCGCGTGGGCCAAGGCCGTTTGGTCATGAGGTGTATGACGCCCGTGGGGCGGGCGGAGTTGCCCCGTGTTCACGTCGTGGATGATGGACGGACGACGGAACCGCTGCATCCGGGGCGAACGCCCACGAACCGGGAGAAGAAGATATGGCCCCCCGCATCCTGCTGGCCCGCCACGGCCAGACGGCATGGTCCCGGCTCGGCAAGCACACCGGGCGCACGGACGTGCCCCTGCTGGACGAGGGCCGGCAGGGGGCGAAGCTGCTGGGCGAGCGGCTCGCCCGCGAACCGTGGGCGTCGCTGCGCGGCCTGGAGGTGCGCACCAGCCCGCTCGTCCGCGCGAGCGAGAGCTGTGACCTGGCGGGCTTCGGGCTCCAGGCGGAGCCCTGGGACACCCTCATGGAGTGGGACTACGGGGACTACGAGGGCATGACCCCGGCGGAGATCCAGGCGGTCCGGCCGGGCTGGCTGATCTGGCGCGACGGGGTGCCCGGCGGCGAGTCCGTCGCCGACATCGCGGCGCGGGCGGACGAGGTCGTCGAGTGGGCCCGCTCGGCCGAGCGCGATGTCCTGGTCTTCGCCCACGGCCACGTCCTGCGCACCCTGGCCGCCCGCTGGCTCGGCTTCGAGGCCTCCTTCGGCGCCCGCATCCGCCTGGACCCCACCTCCCTCTCGGTCCTGGGCTGGGCCTACGGGGCCCCCGCGCTGGAGCGCTGGAACGACACGGGCCACCTCGACGGCTGACGGCGCCCCGGGCCTGCGCCTCGTACCCGCGCCTTGTACCCACGCGCCGGATCCACGCGCCGGATCCACGCGCCGGATCCACGCGCCGGATCCACGCGCCGGATCCGCGCCCCGGGCCCACGCCTCGTACCCACGCCCCGTACCCACGCCCCGGGCCTGCGCCCCGGGCCTGCGCCCCGGGCCTGCGCCCCGGGCCTGCGCCCCG
>NZ_JBEXKC010000034.1:0-79942 GCF_040609475.1 Streptomyces sp. NPDC004667
GGTGAGGAGCGGATCTCCGTCGCCGCCGTCAACGGGCCGTCGTCGGTCGTGATCTCGGGTGAGGTCCAGGCGCTGGAGGAGTTCCTGGCCGCGTGCGAGGCCGACGGGGTCCGTGCGCGGCGGATCGCGGTGGACTACGCCTCGCACTCCGCGCAGGTGGAACTGCTGCGGGAGGAACTCGACACGCTGCTCGCCCCGATCGCACCCCGGGTGGCGCGGGTTCCGTTCCTGTCGACCGTCACCGGTGAGTGGGTCGAGGGCCCCGAGCTGGACGGCGCGTACTGGTTCCGCAACCTGCGTCAGACGGTGGAGCTGGAGCGGGCCACGCGGACGCTGCTCGATCAGGGTTTCGGTGTGTTCATCGAGTCCAGCCCGCATCCGGTGCTGACGGTCGGGCTGCAGGAGACGGTCGAGGACGCGGGCCGCGAGGCCGCCGTACTCGGTTCCCTGCGCCGTAATGAGGGCGGTCTGGAGCGGTTCTGGCTCTCCCTGGGCGAGGCCTACGTACGCGGTGTGGCGGTGGACTGGGACGCCGTGTTCGCCGGAACGGGCGCACAGCGTGTCGACCTGCCCACCTACGCCTTCCAGTCGCAGCGGTTCTGGCCCGAGGCCGCGCCCGTCGACGCCGAGGCGCCGTCGGCCGAGAACGCGCTCGACGCCCGCTTCTGGGACGCCGTCGAGCGCGAGGACGTCACGGCGCTCGCCGAGGCTCTGGCCTTCGAGACCCCCGACGCGATCCAGTCCCTCGGCACCGTCCTGCCCGGCCTGTCCTCCTGGCGGCGGCAGAGCCGTGAGGAGTCCACCGTCGACGGCTGGCGCTACCGCGTCACCTGGAAGGCGCTGGCCGAAGCCGCTCCCACGCGGCTCTCGGGGACCTGGCTGGTCGCCGTACCCGAAGCACTGACCGGGCCGGCCGGTGACACGGCCGCCGCCGTGCTCCGAACGCTCGCCGAACGCGGCGCGGAGGTCCGTAGCGTCACCGTTGCCGCCGGTGCGGCCCACCGCGACGCGCTCACCGCCGCCATCGAGGCCGCCATCGGAGGGGACACCGCCCCCGCCGGCGTCCTCTCGCTCCTCGCGCTCGGCGGGGAGGGGGCGTTCGCCGCCGGACTGGCACTGTCCCAGGCCCTGGGCGACGCCTACGTGAGCGCGCCGCTGTGGTGCGTCACCCGGGGCGCGGTCGCCGCCGGGCGCGCCGACCGGGTCGAGGACCCGGAGCAGGCCCTCATCTGGGGTCTCGGGCGCGTCGCCTCCATGGAACAGGGCGAGCGGTGGGGCGGTCTGGTCGACCTGCCCGCCGAGGTCGATGGCCGTGTGCTGGAGCGGCTGGTGGGGGTGCTGGGCGGTGATGCGGCCGAGGACCAGGTCGCGGTGCGGTCTTCGGGGTTGTTCGTGCGTCGTCTGGTGCGGGCGCGGCTGGCCGAGACTGCGGTGGTGCGGGAGTGGCGTCCGGCCGGGACCACGCTGGTGACCGGTGGTACGGGTGCCCTCGGTGCGCACGTGGCGCGCTGGCTCGCTGCGAACGGTGCCGAGCACCTGGTGCTGACCAGCCGGCGGGGGGAGGCCGCGCCGGGCGCGGCCGAGCTGCGTGAGGAACTGACCGCGCTCGGGGCCCGGGTCACCCTGGCCGCGTGTGACGTCAGTGACCGCGAGGCGCTCGCCGGGCTGATCGCCGCCGTCCCGGCCGACCGGCCCCTGACCGCAGTCGTCCACACCGCCGCCGTCCTCGACGACGGCGTCATCGAGACGCTCACCCCCGAGCAGGTGGCCGACGTCCTGCGGGTCAAGGTCGACGGCACGCGCAACCTCCACGAGCTGACCCGCGGCCTCGACCTGTCGGCGTTCGTCCTCTTCTCCTCCTTCGCCGCCACCTTCGGCGCCCCCGGCCAGGGCAACCAGGCACCCGGCAACGCCTTCCTCGACGCGTTCGCCGAGTACCGGCGCGCCGAGGGCCTGCCCGCCACCTCCCTCGCCTGGGGACCCTGGGGCAGCGCGGACGGGGACGACAGCGCGGCGGGCGACCGCATGCGCCGCCACGGGATCCTCGCCATGTCGCCCGACCGGACCCTGACGTCGCTGCGGCACGCGCTGGACCGCGACGAGACCACCCTGACCGTGGTCGACATGGACTGGAAGCGGTTCACGCTCGCCTTCACCGCCGACCGGGCGCGCCCGCTGCTGCTGGAGCTCCCCGAGGCCCGGCGGGTCATCGAGAGCGCCGAGCGGGAGTCGGCCGAGGACCTGACCGGGGGAGTGCCGCTGACCCGGCAGCTCGCCGGGCTGCCCGAGGTCGAGCAGGAACGGCTGCTGCTGGACCTGGTGCGCACCGCCGTCGCCGCCGTCCTCGGACACCCCGACACCACCGCCGTCGAAGCCGGCCGGGCCTTCAAGGAGCTCGGCTTCGACTCCCTCACCTCCGTCGAGCTGCGCAACCGCCTCGGCGCGGTCAGCGGCCTCAAGCTGCCGGCCAGCCTGGTCTTCGACCAGCCCACCCCGGCCGCCGTCGCCGCGTACCTGCGCGCCGGGATCGTGCCGGACGCGGTGGCGGGCGGGGCGCCGCTGCTGGAGGAGCTCGACCGGCTGGAGTCCGTACTCGAACAGGGCACCGGGGACAACGTCGTACGGGCCCGGGTGACGATGCGGCTCCAGTCGCTGCTGGCGAAGTGGAACGAGAGCGGTGACCCGGCTGCCGGACCGGCCGGCCCGGGCGCGGCGGACGGCTCCGCGGCCGGCGGCCCGGCCGGGGAGGCGACGGACGGCGCGGACAGCGGAATCGACGCGGTCGAACAGCTCCAGGACGCCAGCGACGAAGAGCTGTTCGCCTTTATCAACAAGGGCCTGGGGCGTTATTGACGGTCCGCCGATTTATCGGTGAAGATGGCCAGCCCCTTGGGTAATTGACCCGGGACCACTGCCCCCTACGCATTCCCCTACCCCAGGGGTGTGTAGGGGGCAGTTAGGGGTTGTAGGGCGGGTTGGGCCAGAAATAGCCTGCGATCGAGCAGTCGCTTCGCCGGAGAGCGGAGCGCTCGCATTTCCGATGTCAATTCTCGGCTCTGCACACAGTTTTCCGATGCCGTCTGCTGCAAATGGGTGGTTGCGTTAAATGGCGAATGAAGAGACGCTGCGGGACTACCTGAAGCTGGTGACGGCGGATCTGCACCAGACGCGTCAGCGGCTTCGGGACGTCGAGGCGAAGAACCAGGACCCCGTGGCCATCGTGGGCATGGGCTGCCGCTATCCGGGAGGCGCGACCTCGCCGGAGGAGCTGTGGCAGCTGGTCGCCGATGGCGTCGACGCCATTACCGGGTTCCCCGCCGAGCGCGGCTGGGACATGGACACCGTCTACCACCCCGATCCCGAGCACCCGGGCACCAGCTACGCCAACCAGGGCGGCTTCGTACGGGACATCGCCCGGTTCGACCCCTCGCTCTTCGGCATCTCCCCGCGCGAGGCCCTCGCCATGGATCCGCAGCAGCGGCTGCTGCTGGAGACCTCGTGGGAGGCGTTCGAGCGCGCGGGGATCGACCCGACCTCGATGCGCGGCAAGCAGGTCGGCGTGTTCGTCGGCACCAGCAACCACGACTACCTGACGGCACTGCTCAGCTCCTCCGAGAACGTGGAGGGCTACCTCGGCACCGGC
Organism: Streptomyces sp. NPDC004667; assembly: GCF_040609475.1. Taxonomy (NCBI): domain Bacteria; kingdom Bacillati; phylum Actinomycetota; class Actinomycetes; order Kitasatosporales; family Streptomycetaceae; genus Streptomyces; species Streptomyces sp. NPDC004667. Next base: position 3,644 of record NZ_JBEXKC010000034.1, read on the forward strand.
AACGCGGCGAGCGTGGCCTCGGGCCGCCTGTCCTACACGTTCGGGCTGGAGGGCCCGGCCGTCACCGTCGACACCGCCTGCTCCTCCTCCCTCGTAGCCCTGCACCTGGCCGTCCAGGCCCTGCGCAACGGCGAGTGCTCGATGGCCCTGGCCGGCGGTGCCACCCTGATGGCCGCGCCCGGCACCTTCATCGACTACAGCAAGCAGCGCGGCCTCGCCACCGACGGCCGCTGCAAGGCGTTCTCCCCCGACGCCGACGGCTTCAGCCTCGCCGAGGGCGTCGGCGTCCTGCTCGTCGAGCGGCTCTCCGACGCACGCCGCAAGGGCCACCACGTCCTCGCCGTGATCCGCGGCACCGCCGTGAACCAGGACGGCGCCTCCAACGGACTGACCGCCCCCAACGGCCCCTCGCAGCAGCGCGTCATCCTCCAGGCGCTGTCCAACGCCCGGCTCACGCCCGACCAGGTGGACGCCGTCGAGGCGCACGGCACCGGAACCGGCCTCGGCGACCCCATCGAGGCCCAGGCGATCATCGCCACCTACGGTCAGGACCGCCCCGACGGGCGGCCGCTGTGGCTGGGCTCGCTGAAGACCAACATCGGCCACGCGCAGGCCGCCGCCGGTGTCGCGGGGGTCATCAAGAGCGTCATGGCGATGCGCCACGGCGTGCTGGCGCGGAGCCTGCACCTGACCGAACCCACCCCGCACGTCGACTGGTCGGCGGGCGAGGTGTCCCTGCTCACCGAGGCGCGGCCGTGGCCGCAGCACGAGGGGCCGCGCCGGATCGGCGTCTCCTCCTTCGGCATGAGCGGCACCAACGCGCACGTCATCCTGGAGAGCGGCGAAGAGACGGCCCAGGAGTCCGCCGAGGAGCCGGCCGCCGGGACCCCCGGGACCTCCGCCGAAGCGGCCGCCCCGGCCGCCGTCCTGCCGGTCGTCCTCTCCGGCAAGACCGGTCCCGCGCTGCGGGCGCAGGCCGCCACGCTGCACGCCCACCTCACGGACCGGCCCGGCCTCCGCGTCGCGGACGTCGCCTACGCGCAGGCGCTCACCCGCGCCGCCCTGGACCGCCGCGCCGCGGTCGTCGCCGAGAACCGCGAAGAGCTGCTCGCGGGGCTCGCCGCGCTCGCCGAGGGCCGGACGGCCCCCGAAGTCCTCGAAGGCGCCGCCACGGAAGGCAAACTGGCGTTCCTGTTCACCGGTCAGGGCAGCCAGCGCCTGGGCATGGGGCGCGAACTGTACGACGCCTACCCGGTGTTCGCGACCGCCCTGGACGAGGTGTGCGCGCGGTTCGAACTCCCGCTGAAGGAAGTGCTGTTCGGTACGGATGCCGCCCTGCTGGACCGGACGGAGTACACCCAGCCCGCGCTGTTCGCCGTCGAGGTGGCGCTCTTCCGGCTGCTGGAGAGCTGGGGTCTGAAGCCCGACTTCCTGTCCGGTCACTCCATCGGTGAGATCGCTGCCGCGCACGTGGCGGGGGTGTTCTCGCTGGAGGACGCGTGCACGCTGGTCGAGGCGCGCGGGCGGCTGATGCAGGCGCTGCCGGCCGGTGGCGTGATGATCGCGGTGCAGGCTTCGGAGGACGAGGTCCTGCCGCTGCTGACGGACCGGGTGAGCATCGCCGCGGTCAACGGCCCGACCTCGGTCGTGATCGCCGGTGACGAGGACGCCGCCGCCGCGATCGTGGCGGCCTTCCCAGACCGGAAGTCTAAGCGGCTGACGGTGAGCCATGCGTTCCACTCGCCGCACATGGACGGCATGCTGGACGACTTCCGCCGGGTCGCGGAGGGGCTCACGTACGAGAGCCCGCGGATCCCGGTCGTCTCCAACCTGACCGGCGCCCTCGTCACCGACGAGATGGGCTCCGCCGACTTCTGGGTCCGCCACGTCCGCGAAGCCGTCCGCTTCCTCGACGGCATCCGCTGGCTGGAGAGCCGCGGCGTCACCGCGTACGTGGAGATCGGCCCCGGCGGGGTCCTCACCGCCCTCGGCCAGGACTGCCAGACCGCCACCGGCGCCCGCGCCGCCGTGTTCCTGCCCGCGCTGCGCACCGGCCGCCCCGAGGCCCGCTCGCTGGCCGCCGCCGTCGCGGGCGCCCACGTACACGGCCTCTCCCCGGACTGGGCCGCCCGCTTCGCCGGGACCGGCGCCCGCCGCGTCGACCTGCCGACGTACGCCTTCCAGCGCGAGCCGTACTGGCCCCGCGACCCCTTCAGCGACCTGACCGAACCCGCCGACGGCCGCGCACTGGGCGCCACCGACGCCAAGTTCTGGGAGGTCGTGGACAGCGAGGACCTGGCCGCGTTCGCCGACACCCTCGGCATCGACGGGGACGCGCCGCTCAGCGGCGTGCTGCCCGCGCTCTCCGCCTGGCACCGCCGCCACCGCGACCGCGACACCGTGGACGCCTGGCGCTACCGCGTCACCTGGAAGCCCCTCACCGACGCCGAGCCCGCGCCACTGTCCGGGCACTGGCTCCTCGTCGTCCCCGCCGGCCACACCGACGACCCGTGGGCCGTCGCCGCCTCGCGGGCCCTGGCCGCGCGCGGGGTCACCGTCAGCACCCTGACGGTGGACGCCACCGCCGACGACCGCGCCGCCCTCGCCCAGCGGATCGGCGAGACGCTGGCGGACGCCGACGCGCCCGCCGGAGTGCTCTCGCTGCTCGCCCTCGACGAGCGGCCGCACCCCGAGGACCCGGCGCTGCCCGCCGGGCTCGCCGCCACCCTCGCCCTCGTCCAGGCGCTGGGCGACGCCGACGTGGACGCCCCGCTCTGGGCCGCCACCCGCGGCGCGGTGTCCACCGGCCGCTCCGACCGGCTCACCGCCCTCGCCCAGGCACCCGTCTGGGGCCTCGGCCGTACCGCCGCCCTCGAACTCCCCGGCCGCTGGGGCGGCCTCGTCGACCTGCCCCCCAACCCGGACGAGCGGGCGGCCGCCCGGCTCGCGGACGTCCTCGGCGGCCTCGGCACCGAGGACCACCTCGCCGTACGCCCCACCGGCGTCTTCGCCCGCAGGCTGAGCCGCGCCCCCCGGGAAGAGGCCCCCGCCGACGCGTGGACCGCCTCCGGCACCGCCCTGATCACCGGTGCGACGGGCGCCCTCGGCCGGCACGTCGCCCGCTGGCTCGCCCGGACCGGCGCCGCACACCTGCTGCTGGTCAGCCGGAGCGGCCCCGCAGCCGAAGGCGCGCAGGAACTCGCCGCCGAACTGCGCGAACTGGGCACCCGCGTCACCCTCGCAGCCTGCGACGTGGCCGACCGCGACGCGGTGGCCGCACTCCTGGCCGGCGTCCCGGCCGACCTCCCGCTGACCACCGTCGTCCACGCCGCCGGCGTCCTGGACGACGGCGTCCTCGACGCGCAGACACCGCGGCGCATGGCGGAGGTCCTGCGCCCCAAGGCCCACGCCGCGCAGGTCCTGCACGAGCTGACCCGCGAGCTCGACCTCTCCGCGTTCGTGCTCTTCTCCTCCCTCGCCGCCTCCTTCGGCGCCGCCGGCCAGGCCAACTACGCCGCCGCCAACGCCTCCCTGGACGCCCTGGCCGAGCAGCGCCGCGCCGACGGCCTGCCCGCCACCGTGCTCGCCTGGGGCGCCTGGGCCGAGGGCGGCATGGCCACCGACGAGCTCGTCGCCGAGCGCCTGCGCTCCGCCGGCCTGCCCGCCCTCGCCCCCGAACTGGCCCTGTCGGCCCTGCACACCGCCCTCACCCTGGACGAGACGGCCTCCGTGGTCGCCGACATCGACTGGGAGCGCCTCGCGCCCGGCCTCACCGCCGTACGCCCCTGCCCGCTGATCGCCGACCTCCCCGAGGCCGTGCACGCCCTCACCGCGGCCGGAGCGCCCGACGCCGCCGGCGCGGGGACGGGGACGGCGGACGGCTTCGCGACGCAGCTCGCCCTGGCCGCACCGGCCGAACGCGACACGCTCGCGCTGGAGTTCGTCCGTACGCAGATCGCAGCGGTGCTCGGCTATTCCGGTCCCGCCGCCGTGGACCCGGCCATCGCCTTCCGCGACCTCGGCTTCGACTCCCTGACCGCGGTGGAGATCCGCAACCTGCTCACCTCCCGGACCGGCCTGCGCCTGCCCGCGACCCTGATCTTCGACTACCCCAACTCCCTCTCGCTGGCCGCGTTCCTCCAGGGCGAGCTCCTCGGCGCCGCCCCGGCGGGCCAGGGTGCGGCCGCCGTCCCCGCGGTCGCCGCCGATGACGACCCCATCGCCATCGTCGCGATGAGCTGCCGCTTCCCCGGCGGGGTGCGCACCCCCGAACAGCTGTGGGAGCTGCTCGCCGCCGGCCGCGACGCCGTCTCCGGCTTCCCCGCCGACCGCGGCTGGGACCTGGAGGGCCTGTACGACCCGGAGTCCGTCACCGAGAACACCACCTACGTCCGCGAGGGCGGCTTCCTCGCCGACGCGACCGAGTTCGACCCGGGCTTCTTCGGCATCTCGCCGCGCGAGGCCCTGGCCATGGACCCGCAGCAGCGGCTGCTGCTGGAGACCTCCTGGGAGGCCTTCGAGCAGGCCGGCATCGACCCCGCCACCGTGCGGGGCGAGCGGATCGGCGTCTTCACCGGCACGAACGGCCAGGACTACCTCGACGTCATCCTCGCCGCCCCCGACGGCAGTGAGGGCTTCCTCGGCACCGGCAACGCCGCGAGCGTCGTCTCCGGCCGCGTCAGCTACGTCCTCGGCCTGGAGGGCCCCGCCGTCACCGTCGACACGGCCTGCTCCTCCTCGCTGGTCGCCCTGCACTGGGCGATCCAGGCTCTGCGGGCCGGCGAGTGCACCATGGCCCTCGCGGGCGGTGTGACCGTCATGTCCACGCCCGCCTCCTTCATCGACTTCAGCCGCCAGCGCGGCCTCGCCGCCGACGGCCGCATCAAGGCCTTCGCCGCGGGCGCGGACGGCACCGGCTGGGGCGAGGGCCTCGGCATGCTGCTCGTCGAGCGGCTCTCCGACGCCCGCCGCAACGGCCACCCGGTCCTCGCCCTGGTCCGCGGCTCGGCCGTGAACCAGGACGGCGCCTCCAACGGCCTGACCGCGCCCAACGGCCCCTCCCAGCAGCGGGTCATCCGCCAGGCCCTGGCCAGTGCCGGCCTGTCCGCCGCCGAGGTCGACGCGGTGGAGGCGCACGGCACCGGCACCCGGCTCGGCGACCCCATCGAGGCACAGGCCCTGCTGGCCACGTACGGCCAGGGCCGCAGCGACGGGCAGCCCCTGCTGCTCGGCTCGATCAAGTCCAACTTCGGCCACACCCAGGCCGCCGCCGGTGTCGCCGGTGTGATGAAGATGGTGCTGGCCATGCGGCACGGAGTGCTGCCGCGCACCCTGCACGTGGACGAGCCCTCCCCGCACGTCGACTGGACGGCCGGGGACGTCACCCTGCTGACCGAGCCCGTGGAGTGGCCGGAGACCGGGCGTCCGCGCCGGGCCGGCGTGTCCTCGTTCGGCATCAGCGGCACCAACGCCCACACCATCATCGAGCAGGCCCCCGAGGACGAGCCGGCCGCGCGGACGGCGCGGACCCGGCCGCCGACGGCGACCGTCGCCGACGTGCACGCACCCGAAGGCAGTGCTTCGCCGCTGCCGTGGGTCCTGTCCGGCAAGACCGAGGGCGCCCTGCGCGACCAGGCGCGGAGCCTCCTGGCCCACGCCGAACGGCATCCCGAAGCCCGGCCCGCCGACCTGGCGCTCTCCCTGGCCGTCGGCCGCGCCGCCTTCGAGCACCGCGCGGCCGTGGTGGCCGCGGACCGGGAGGCGCTGCTGTCCGGGCTGGCGAAGCTGGCCGAGGGCGCCCCGGCAGCCGCCCTCGTGGAGGGCTCGCCCGCCGGCGGGAAGACCGCCTTCCTGTTCACCGGTCAGGGCAGCCAGCGCCTGGGGACGGGCCGTGCCCTGTACGAGGCCCAGCCGGTGTTCGCGGACGCGCTGGACGCGCTCTGCGCCCACCTCGACCCGCACCTCGAACTGCCCCTGAGGGAGGTGCTGTTCGGCTCCGACGCGGAGCTGCTGGACCGTACCGGGTACACCCAGCCCGCGTTGTTCGCGGTGGAGGTGGCGCTGTTCCGGCTCGTGGAGAGCTGGGGTGTGCGGCCCGACTTCGTGTCCGGTCATTCGATCGGTGAGATCGCTGCCGCGCATGTGGCGGGTGTCCTGTCGCTGGAGGACGCGTGTGCGCTGGTGGCCGCGCGTGGCCGGCTGATGCAGGCGCTGCCTTCGGGTGGTGTGATGATCGCGGTGCAGGCTTCGGAGGACGAGGTCCTGCCGCTGCTGACCGACCGGGTGAGCATCGCCGCCGTCAACGGTCCGACCTCGGTGGTCATCGCCGGTGACGAGGACGCTGCTGTTGCTGTCGTGGCAGCCTTCGCCGACCGGAAGTCCAAGCGGCTGACGGTGAGCCATGCGTTCCACTCGCCGCACATGGACGGCATGCTGGACGACTTCCGCCGGGTCGCGGAGGGGCTCACGTACGAGAGCCCGCGCATCCCGGTCGTCTCCAACCTGACCGGCGCCTTCGTCACCGACGAGATGGGCTCGGCCGAGTTCTGGGTCCGCCACGTCCGTGAAGCGGTCCGCTTCCTGGACGGCATCCGCGCCCTGGAAGCCGCCGGGGTCACCACGTACCTCGAACTCGGCCCCGACGGAGTCCTCTCCGCCCTCGCCCAGGACTGCGTCACCGAGGACGCCGTCTTCGTCCCCCTGCTCCGCGCGGGCCGCCCCGAGGCCGAGGCCGTCGCCACCGCCCTCGCCCGGGTCCACGTCCACGGCGGCACCGTCGACTGGGCCGCGTACTTCGCCGGCACCGGCGCCGTACGCGTCGACCTGCCCACCTACCCCTTCCAGCGGCAGCGCTACTGGCCCGCGATCTCCGGCCTCTACCTCGGGGACGTCGAGGCGATCGGCCTCGACGACACCGGCCACCCGCTGCTCAGCGCCGGTGTCGCGCTGCCCGAGTCGGACGGCATGGTCTTCGCCGGCCGCCTCGCCCTGTCCACCCACCCCTGGCTGGCCGACCACGCCATCCTCGGCAACGTCCTGCTGCCCGGCACGGCCTTCGTGGAACTCGCCACCCGCGCCGGCGACCAGCTCGGCTGCGACCACCTCGAAGAGCTCACCCTCGAAGCCCCCCTGGTGCTGCCCGAGCGCGGCGGCGTCCAGCTGCGCGTCTGGGCCGGAGCCGCCGACGCGTCCGGCCGCCGGCCGTTCGCCCTGCACTCGCGGCCCGAGGGCGCCCCGGCCGAGGAGCCGTGGACCCGGCACGCCGCCGGTGTCCTCGCCGAAGCCGGCCGCACCGCCGCCGACTTCGACCTGAGCGCCTGGCCCCCGGCCGACGCCACCGCGGTACCGCTCGACGGCCGCTACGAGGCCCTCGACGCCATCGGCTTCGCCTACGGGCCCACCTTCCGCGGCCTGCGCACCGCCTGGCAGCAGGGCGACGCGGTGTACGCCGAGGTCGCCCTGCCCGAGGGCACCGAGGACCAGGCGGGCCGATTCGGCCTGCACCCGGCGCTCCTCGACGCGGCCCTGCACGCCATCGGGCTGGGCGGCGTCGGAGCCGACGACGGCCGGGGCCGGCTGCCCTTCGCCTGGAGCGGGGTGTCGCTGTACGCGGGCGGCGCGAGCGCGCTGCGCGTCCGCCTCACCCCGGCCGGGGCCGAAGGGGTCCGGCTGGAGATCGCCGACGCCACCGGCGCCCCCGTCGCCGCCGTCGCCTCGCTGGGCCTGCGCCCGGTCACCGCCGACCAGCTGCGGGCCGCCCGGGCCACCTACCACGAGTCGGTGTTCCGCCGGCAGTGGACCGAACTGACCGGCCTCACCGCCCCGGACGGGGTCCGCTACGCCGTCCTCGGCGACACCGGCGCCGAGCGGGCGGCGGACGCCGACCAGTACACCGACCAGTACGCGGACCTGGCGGCACTGGCCGCCGCCGTCGACGCGGGGAGCCCCGTACCGGACGAGGTGCTCGTCCACCTCGCCCCGGCAGCCGCCCCCCTGACCGCGCCCGCCATGCACCGGGCCGCGCACGACGCGCTCGCCCTCGCCCAGGCCTGGCTCGCCGACGAGCGGTTCGCCGCCGCCCGGCTGGTGTTCGTCACCCGCGGCGCGGTTCCCGCGACCCCCGACGAGGACGTCAGCGACCTCGCCGCAGCCACCGTCTGGGGCCTGCTGGGCTCCGCGCAGACGGAGAACCCCGGCCGGATCGCCCTCGTAGACGCCGGGACCGGCACCGGTGACGGCGCCGGTGACGACGCCGCCCTGCGCGCCGCGCTCACCGGCGACGAGGAACGTTTCGCCCTGCGCGAGGGCGCCGTACTGGCCCCGCGCCTCGCCCGCGTCGAAACCGCCGAGGACGACGCCCAGGCGGGCCAGAGCGCCCCGGCCTTCGGGCCCGACGGCACCGTACTGATCACCGGCGCCACCGGTGCGCTGGGCGGCCTGATCGCCCGCCACCTGGCCACCGCCCACGGGGTGCGCCGGCTGCTGCTGGTCGGCCGCCGCGGCGCCGACGCCCCCGGTGCGGCCGCACTGACCGCCGAACTCGCCGCGTCGGGGGCCACGGCCACCTGGGCGGCCTGCGACGTGGCCGACCGCGACGCCCTCGCCGCACTGCTGGCCCGGATCCCCGCCGAGCACCCGCTGACGGCGGTCGTCCACACCGCGGGCGTGCTCGACGACGGGATCCTCTCCTCGCTGACCCCCGACCGGCTGTCGGCGGTCCTGCGCCCCAAGGTGGACGCGGCCTGGAACCTGCACGAGCTGACCCGCGACCTCGCCCCGGACCTCGCCGCCTTCGTGCTCTTCTCCTCCACCTCCGGCCTCTTCGGCGGCCCCGGCCAGGGCAACTACGCAGCCGCCAACACCTTCCTCGACGCCCTCGCCCAGCACCGGCGCGCCCACGGCCTGCCCGCCTCCGCGCTCGCCTGGGGCCTGTGGTCCGTCGCCGAGGGCATGGCCGGCGCCCTGGACGCCGCCGACGTCAACCGCATGCGCCGCGCCGGACTCCCGCCGCTGACGGCCGCCGACGGCCTGGAGCTGTTCGACACCGCCGTCTCCCTCGACGACGCGGCCGTCGCCCTGATGCGCGTGGACACCGACGCCCTGCGCCCCCAGGCCGCCGCGGGCACCATCGCCCCGCTGCTGCGCGGCCTGGTGCGCGGCGTCGCCCGCCGCTCCGCCGAAGCCGCGGGCACCGCCGCCGACGCGGGGTCGGGACCCCGGGCCCGGCTGGCCGGGCTGTCCGCGGCCGAACAGGACCGGGCGCTGCTGGACCTGGTCCGTACGCAGGTCGCCGCCGTACTCGGACACGACGGCCCCGGCGCCGTCGAGTCCGGCCGGGCCTTCAAGGAACTCGGCTTCGACTCGCTCACCGCCGTCGAGCTGCGCAACCGGCTGAACGCCGCCACCGCGCTGCGCCTGCCCGCCACGCTGATCTTCGACTACCCGGACCCGACCGTCCTCGCCCGCCACCTGCGCGGCGAACTCTTCGCCGACGCGGACCCGGCCGCCGACGTGGCGGCGGGCACCGGCTCCGCCGCGCCCGCACCGGCCGCCGACGCCGACGAGCCCATCGCCATCGTCGCGATGAGCTGCCGCTATCCCGGCGACGTCCGCACCCCCGAGGACCTCTGGCAGCTCCTCACCGCCGGGCAGGACGGCATCACCCGGCTGCCGGAGAACCGCGGCTGGGACACCGACGCCCTCTACCACCCCGACCCGGAGCACCCGGGCACCTCCTACGCCCGCGAGGGCGGCTTCCTGCACGACGCCGCCGAGTTCGACGCCTCCTTCTTCGGGATCTCCCCGCGCGAGGCCCTCGCCATGGACCCGCAGCAGCGGCTCCTCCTGGAGACCACCTGGGAGGTGTTCGAGCGGGCCGGGATCGCCCCGTCCTCGGTGCGCGGCACCCGGACCGGCGTCTTCGCCGGCGTCATGTACCACGACTACGGCGCCCGCCTGCACGCCGTGCCCGACGGCGTCGAGGGCTACCTCGGCACCGGCAGCTCCAGCAGCATCGTCTCCGGCCGGGTCGCCTACACCTTCGGCCTGGAGGGCCCGGCGGTCACCGTCGACACGGCCTGCTCCTCCTCGCTGGTGGCCCTGCACCTGGCCGCCCAGGCCCTGCGCAACGGCGAGTGCTCCCTCGCCCTGGCGGGCGGCGTGACCGTGATGTTCACGCCCGGTACGTTCATCGAGTTCAGCCGCCAGCGCGGGCTCGCCGCCGACGGCCGCTGCAAGTCCTTCGCGGCCGCCGCCGACGGCACCGGCTGGGGCGAGGGCGCGGGCATGCTCCTCCTGGAGCGGCTCTCCGACGCCCGCCGCAACGGCCACCAGGTCCTCGCGGTCGTCCGCGGCTCCGCCGTCAACCAGGACGGCGCCTCCAACGGCCTGACCGCCCCCAACGGCCCGTCCCAGCAGCGCGTCATCCGCCAGGCCCTCGCCAACGCCCGCCTCACCGGCGCGGACGTCGACGTGGTCGAGGCGCACGGCACCGGCACCACCCTCGGCGACCCCATCGAGGCGCAGGCCCTGCTGGCCACGTACGGCCGCGACCACAGCGAGGACCGGCCGCTGCTGCTGGGCTCGGTGAAGTCCAACCTCGGCCACACCCAGGCCGCCGCGGGCGTCGCCGGCATCATCAAGATGGTCATGGCGATGCGCCACGGCATCGTGCCCAAGACCCTGCACGTCGACGAGCCCACCCCGCACGTCGACTGGTCCGCGGGCGCCGTGTCCCTGCTCACCGAGCAGGTGGAGTGGCCGGCCACCGGGCGTCCGCGCCGGGCCGGCGTCTCCTCCTTCGGCATCAGCGGGACCAACGCGCACGCCGTCATCGAGCAGGCCCCCGAGCCCGCCGCCCCGGTCCCCGCCCCCGCGGCGCCCGCCGGCCCGCAGGCCCTCGGACAGCCGGAGGCGGACCCCGCCCCGTACCCGCCCGTGGTCCTGTCGGCCCGGGGCGAGGACGCGCTGCGCGCGCAGGCCCGCCTGCTCCACACCCGCGTCCGCACCGATGCGGACCTGCGCCCGGCCGACCTCGCCCTGTCGCTGGCCACCACCCGCTCGGCCCTGGAAGAGCGCGCCGCGCTGGTCGCCGGGGACCGTACGGAGCTGCTGGCCGCGCTGGACGCACTGGCCCGCGGCGAGGACTCGGCCGCCGTCGTGCGGGGGACCGCGCGCGAGCACCAGGTGGCGTTCCTGTTCACCGGGCAGGGCAGCCAGCGCCTCGGCATGGGACGCGAACTGCACGCCGCCCAGCCGGCGTTCGCGCGGGCCCTGGACGAGATCTGCGTCGAACTGGACCGGCACCTCGAACTGCCGCTGAAGGACGTCCTGTTCGGTACGGACGCCGCCCTGCTGGACCGCACCGAGTACACCCAGCCCGCACTCTTCGCGATCGAGGTGGCGCTGTTCCGGCTGCTGGCGGACTGGGGCCTGCGGCCCGACGTGCTGGCCGGACACTCCATCGGCGAGATCGCCGCCGCGCACGTCGCGGGCGTCCTCACCCTCCAGGACGCCGCCGAACTCGTCGCCGCCCGCGGCCGGCTGATGCAGGCGCTGCCCGCCGGCGGGGCGATGATCGCCGTACAGGCGGCCGAGGACGAGGTCCTGCCGCTGCTCACCGAGCGGATCTCCGTCGCGGCCGTCAACGGCCCCCGCTCCGTGGTCGTCGCCGGTGACGAGGACGCGGCGCTCGCGCTGGCCGCGCACTTCGAGGAGCGCGGCGCCAAGACCAAGCGGCTGACCGTCAGCCACGCCTTCCACTCCCCGCTGATGGACGGCATGCTCGCCGACTTCCGCAAGGTCGCCGAGGGCCTGGTCTACGCGGCCCCCCGCATCCCCGTCGTGTCCTGCCTGACCGGCGCGCCCGTCACCGACGAGATAGCCTCGGCCGACTTCTGGGTGCGCCACGTCCGCGAAGCCGTCCGCTTCCTCGACGGCGTCCGCGCCCTCGACGCCGCCGGAGTGACGGCCTACGTCGAACTCGGCCCCGACGCCATCTTGTCCGCACTCGTCCAGGACTGCCTGCCCGAGGACGCCGCCGCCGGGCCCGCCCTCTGCCTGCCCCTCCTGCGCAAGGGCCGCCCCGAGACGGAGGCGCTCACCGGCGCCCTCGCCCGGGCCCACGTCCACGGCATCGCCCCCGACTGGCAGGCGTACTTCTCCGCCACCGGCGCCCGGCGCGTCGACCTGCCCACCTACGCCTTCCAGCGCAAGCGCTACTGGCTCGACGTCGGACTGTCCGTCGAGGACGTGCTGGCCGCCGGACTGGAGGCCGCCGACCACCCGCTGTTCGGCGCCACCGTGCCGCTGCCCGCCTCCGACGGCCTGCTCCTCACCGGACGCCTCGCCCTGTCCAGCCATCCCTGGCTGGCCGACCACACCGTCATGGACACCGTCCTGCTGCCCGGCACCGCCTTCGTCGAACTCGCCCTGCGGGCGGCCGCCGAGGTCGGCTGCGACACCGTCGAGGAGCTGGCCATCGAGGCCCCGCTCACCCTCGCCGAACAGGGCGCCGTCCAGCTCCAGCTGGCCGTCGAAGCGGCCGACGGGACGGGCCGGCGCACCCTGGCCCTGCACGCACGTCCGGCCGACGCCCCGGCCGAGGAGCCGTGGACCCGGCACGCCACGGGCGTCCTCGCCCCGGCCGGCCCCGCCCGCGCCTTCGACCTGGCCGCGTGGCCCCCGGCCGACGCCGAGGAGGTGCCCGTCGACGGCTTCTACCCGGCCGCGGCCGCCGCCGGCCTCACCTACGGGCCCGTCTTCCAGGGACTGCGCGCCGCCTGGCGGCGCGACGGCGAGCTCTTCGCCGAGGTCGCCCTCGACGAGTCCTACGAGACCGACGCCGCCGCCTACGGCGTCCACCCCGCGCTCCTCGACGCCGCCCTCCAGGCCATCGGCCTCACGGCGCCCGACGGGTCCGACGCGGCCGACGGCGCGCGCCTGCCCTTCGCCTGGACCGGCGTACGGCTCCACGCGGCCGGCGCCGCCGCCCTGCGCGTCCGCATCACCGCGGGCCCCTCCGGCGGTGTCGCCCTGGACGTCGCCGACACCACCGGAGCTCCGGTCGCCTCGGTGGAATCCCTGGTCCTGCGACCGGTCTCCGCCGCGCAGCTCGGCGAGGACCGCGGCGCTCACCACGAGTCCCTGTTCGGCGTGGAGTGGGCGAAGCTGCCCCTCGCCGCCGCCCCCGTCCCCGCCGACGAGCGGTGGGCCGTCCTCGGTGAGGACCAGGCGGACTTCCGCATCGGCGGGGCCCCGCTGGAGGCGCACACCGACCTCACCGCGCTGCGCGCCAAGATCGCCGCCGGCGCCCCGGCGCCGGACGTGGTGATCGTCCCGCTGTCCGGCACGGCCGGGGCCGGCGGCCGGGCGGCCGCCGCCCGCACCGCCGCCCACCAGGCGCTCGCCCTGGTCCAGGAGTGGCTGGCCGAGGAGAGCCTCGACGCCTCCCGGCTGCTCCTGATCACCCGGGGCACCCAGGCGGCCGTACCGGGCGATCACGTCACCGACCTGGCCCACGCCCCGGTGTGGGGCCTGGTGCGCTCCGCGCAGTCGGAGAACCCCGGCCGGTTCGTCCTCGCCGACACCGACGGCTCCGACGCCTCCCTCGGCGTCCTGCCCGCCGCCCTGGCGGGCGACGAACCGCAGCTGGCCCTGCGGGCGGGCGAGGCGTACGCCTTCCGCCTGCGCCGCACCGCCCGCACCGAGACCGGCATCGCGGCCGGCACCGGGACCGGCATCGCGGTCGGCACCGGCACCGCTGCCGAGACCGGCACCGGGACCGAACCGGAGAACGGCACCGCGACCGGCCACCCGGCCCTCGACACCGCCGGCACCGTCCTCGTCACCGGCGCGAGCGGCACCCTCGGCGGACTCTTCGCCCGCCACCTCGCCGACGCCCACGGCGTACGGAACCTGCTCCTCCTGAGCCGCAGCGGCGACGCCGCACCCGGCGCGGCCGACCTGACGCGGGCCCTGAACGCGCGGGGCGCCGAGGTCACCTGGGCGGCCTGCGACGCCGCCGACCGGGACGCGCTGGCCGCAGTCCTGGCCGCCGTACCCGCCGACCGGCCGCTGACCGCGGTCGTCCACGCGGCCGGCGTCCTGGACGACGGCATCATCGACTCCCTCACCCCCGAACGCCTGGACACCGTCCTGCGGCCCAAGGTCGACGCGGCCTGGAACCTGCACGAGCTGACCGAGGGCCACCGGCTCTCCGCGTTCGTGCTCTTCTCCTCGGTCGCCGGTTGCTTCGGCGCCGCCGGCCAGGCCAACTACGCCGCCGCGAACGCCTTCCTGGACGCCCTCGCCCAGCACCGCACGGCCCGCGGCCTCGCGGGCAGCTCGCTGGCCTGGGGCCTGTGGGCGACCCAGGACGGCATGGCGGGCGCCCTCGACGAGAGCGACCTGACCCGGATGGCCCGCGCCGGAGTCGGCGCGCTCGCCCCCGCCGAGGGGCTGGCCCTCTTCGACACCTCCCGCACCCTGGCGGACGCCGTCCTCGTCCCCATGCGGATCGAACCGGCCGCACTGCGCGCCCAGGCAGCCGACGGCACCCTGCCGCCGCTGCTGCGCGCCCTGGTGCGCACCCCCGCCCGGCGGGCCGCCCCCAGTACGGCCCGCGCGGCCGCCCGGGCCGGCGCCGAGCCGGCCGGCTCCCTCCAGGAGCGGCTGGCGGGCCTGACGGCCGCGGACCGCGACCGGACGCTCAACGAACTGGTCCGCTCCCAGGTGGCCGCCGTACTCGGCCACGGCACCGCCGACGACGTCGACGCCGGCCGCGGCTTCCTCGACCTGGGCTTCGACTCGCTGACCGCCGTCGACCTGCGCAACCGGCTCACCGCCGCCTGCGGACTGCGGCTGCCCGTGACGCTGATCTTCGACTACCCGTCACCGTCGGCACTGGCCGCCTACATCGGGGAGCGGCTCGGCCGGGACGACAGCGCCCGCCCCTCCGTCCACACGGAACTCGACAAGCTCGAAACGATCCTCTCGGCGCTCGCCCCCGACGACACCGAACGCGCGGGCATCACCGCCCGGCTGCGCGACCTACTGGCGAAGTGGAACGACACGCACAGTGCACAGGACAACGCCGCCGAAGAGCGGGACATCCAGGCCGCGACGGCCGACGAGCTCTTCGACCTGCTCGACGACGAACTCGGACTGTCCTGAGATGGCCTCCGCGAGCTTGACGACCTTGAACACTTCGACGACGGGGATGGCGTGACAATGGTGAACGAGGAGAAGTACCTCGATTACCTCAAGCGGGCGACGGCCGACCTCCGCGAGGCGCGGCGCCGGCTGCGCGAGGTGGAGGAGCGGGAGCAGGAGCCGATCGCGGTCGTGGCGATGAGCTGCCGCTATCCCGGCGGCATCGACACCCCCGAAGCCCTGTGGGAACTCGTCGAACGCGGCGGCGACGCCGTCACCCCCTACCCCGCCGACCGGGGCTGGCCGGCCGAGGTCCTCTTCGATCCCGACCCGGACAGCGGCATCGAGGAGTACGAGCGGGTCGGCGGATTCCTGCACGACGCGCACCACTTCGACCCGGCGTTCTTCGGGATCTCCCCGCGCGAGGCCCTCGCCATGGACCCGCAGCAGCGGCTCCTGCTGGAGACCTCCTGGGAGGCCTTCGAGCGGGCCGGGATCGACCCCGCCACCCTGCGCGGCAGCCGCACCGGCGTGTTCGCGGGCCTCATGTACCACGACTACGCGGCACGGCTGTTCAGCGTCCCCGAGGAGATCGAGGGCTTCCTCGGCAACGGCAGCTCCGGCAGCATCGCCTCCGGCCGCATCGCCTACACCCTCGGCCTGGAGGGCCCGGCCGTCACCGTCGACACGGCCTGCTCCTCCTCGCTCGTCGCCGTCCACCTGGCCGTCCAGGCCCTGCGCAGCGGCGAGTGCACCCTCGCCCTCGCCGGCGGCGTCACCGTCATGTCGACCCCCGGCACCTTCACCGAGTTCAGCCGCCACCGCGGCCTGGCCGGCGACGGCCGCTGCAAGTCCTTCGCGGCCGCCGCCGACGGCACCGGCTGGGGCGAGGGCGCCGGCATGCTCGTCCTCGAACGGCTCTCCGCCGCCCGCGCGAACGGCCACCCGGTCCTCGCCGTCGTCCGCGGCACCGCCGTCAACCAGGACGGCGCCAGCAGCGGCCTGACCGCCCCCAACGGGCCCTCCCAGCAGCGCGTCATCCGCGAGGCGCTCGCCGGGGCCCGGCTCTCGCCCGCGCACATCGACGTGGTCGAGGCGCACGGCACCGGCACGACGCTCGGCGACCCCATCGAGGCCCAGGCCCTGCTGGCCACCTACGGCCAGGACCGGCCCGAGGACCGGCCGCTGCTGCTCGGCTCCATCAAGTCGAACATCGGCCACACCCAGGCCGCCGCCGGCGTGGCCGGGATCATCAAGATGGTCATGGCGATGCGCCACGGCGTCCTGCCCCCGACCCTGCACGTGGACGAGCCCACCCCGAACGTCGACTGGTCGGAGGGCGCCGTCCGGCTGCTCACCGAGGCCCAGCGGTGGCCGGAGACCGGCGCGCCCCGCCGTGCGGGCGTCTCCTCGTTCGGCATCAGCGGCACCAACGCCCACACCATCATCGAGCAGGCCCCCGACGCGGCGGCGGCCCCGGCCCCCGCCGCGGTTCCGGACGCCGCGTCGGGCAACGCCTCGGACGCCGCCTCGGGCACCGATGAGGCGGCCGCTGCCGTCCCCGTACCGGCCCTGTGGAACCTCTCGGGCAAGTCGCCGGCCGCCCTGCGCGCCCAGGCCGCGAAGCTGTACGCGCACCTGGCAGCCCACCCCGGGCAGCACCCCGGCGACGTCGCCCGCTCCCTCGCGAACGGCCGCACGGCCTTCGAGCACCGCGCGGTCCTCACGGCCGCCGACCGGTCCGGACTGGCCCGCGCCCTGCAGTCCCTCGCCGCCCTGGGACCCGAGGAATCCGCCCCGGGGGTCACCAGGGGCCGCCCGGTCGGCGGGAAGCTCGCCTTCCTGTTCACCGGTCAGGGCAGCCAGCGCCTCGGGATGGGGCGCGAACTGTACGAGGCCTTCCCGGTGTTCGCGCAGGCGCTGGACGCGGTGTGCGAGCGGCTGGAACTCCCGCTGAGGGAGGTGCTGTTCGGTACGGACGCGGAGCTGCTGGACCGTACGGAGTACGCCCAGCCGGCGCTGTTCGCCGTCGAGGTGGCGCTGTTCCGGCTGCTCGCCTCGTGGGGCGTCACGCCCGACTTCGTGTCCGGGCATTCGGTCGGTGAGATCGCTGCCGCGCATGTGGCGGGGGTCCTGTCGCTGGACGACGCGTGCACGCTCGTGTCCGCCCGCGGGCGGCTGATGCAGGCGCTGCCGGCCGGTGGTGTGATGATCGCTCTGGAGGCTTTGGAGGACGAGGTCCTGCCGCTGCTGACGGACCGGGTGAGCATCGCCGCTGTCAACGGTCCGCGTTCGGTCGTGATCGCCGGTGACGAGGACGCTGTCGTCGCTGTCGTGGAAGCTTTCCCCGACCGGAAGTCCAAGCGGCTGACCGTCAGCCACGCGTTCCACTCGCCGCACATGGACGGCATGCTGGCCGACTTCCGCCGGGTCGCGGAGGGGCTCACGTACGCCGCCCCGGCCCTCCCGGTGGTCTCCAACCTGACCGGCGCCCTCGTCACCGACGAGATGGGCTCCGCCGACTTCTGGGTCCGCCACGTCCGCGAAGCCGTCCGCTTCCACGACGGCATCCGGGCCCTCGCCGCCCGCAACGTCGTGCACTTCCTCGAAGTCGGCCCGGACGCCGTCCTCTCGGCCCTCGCCCCGGACTGCCTGCCCGAGGACTCCGGCACGGCCGCCTTCGTGCCCGTCCTGCGCGCCGGCCGTCCCGAGACCGAGACGCTGACCGGAGCCCTCGCCCGGCTGCACGTCAGGGGCGCGGCCGTGGACTGGAACGCGTACTACGCCGGCACCGGCTTCGAGCGCGTCGACCTGCCCACCTACGCCTTCCAGCGCGAGCCCTACTGGCTCGACGCCGGACGCCCCCCGGGCGACGTGTCCGCCGCCGGCCTCGGCACGGCGGGCCACCCCCTGCTCGGCGCCGCCGTAGCCCTCGCCGACCTCGACGGGTTCCTCTACACCGGCCGGCTCTCCCTGGACACCCACCCCTGGCTCGCCGACCACGCCGTGGGCGGATCCGTCGTCCTGCCCGGCAGCGCCTTCGTGGAGCTGGCGATCCGCGCCGGAGACCAGGTCGGCTGCGACCTCCTGGAGGAACTCACCCTCCACGCACCCCTCGTCCTGCCCCCGGACGGCGGGGTCCAGTTCCAGCTGTGGGTGGGCGCCCCCGACGCCGCCGGACACCGCCCCCTCGGCGTGCACTCCCGCCCCGAACCCGACGCCGACGCCGCAGCCGACACGGCCGAACTGCCGTGGACCCGGCACGCGGACGGCGTCCTCGCCACCGGCGCCCCGCAGCCGTCCTTCGCCCCCGCCGCCTGGCCGCCGGCCGACGCCACCCCCCTGCCCGTCGACGACCTGTACTCCCGGCTCGCGGAGGCCGGACTCCACTACGGGCCCGCCTTCCAAGGCGTCCGCGCCGCCTGGACCAGCGGCGACGAGGTCTACGCGGAGATCGAGGCCTCGGACGAACAGCGAGGCGACACCGCCCTGTTCGGCCTGCACCCCGCCCTCCTCGACGCCGCCCTGCACTCCATCGGACTCGGCGGCCTCGTGCCGGACGCCGACGGCGGCCGGCTGCCGTTCTCCTGGACCGGAGTGGCCCTGCACGCCGTGGGCGCCTCGGCCCTGCGCGTACGCCTGGCCAAGGCCGGACCGGACGCCGTGTCGCTGGCGCTCGCCGACGGCACCGGGCAGCCCGTCGCCGAGATCGCCTCGCTCACCCTGCGCGCCGTCTCGGCCGACCGGCCGGCGACCGCCACCGGCGGCCCCCACGACCGCCTGTTCCAGGTGGCGTGGACCCCGCTGGACCTCCCCGCCCCCACCGGCGCGGACGTACGCCCGCTGCTGCTCGACGGACCCGACGCGGCCGACGCGCTCGCCGCCGCCCTCGACGCTGCCCACACCGCCGCCGGGCCCGTCCCGGACACCGTCCTCGTGCGCCTGCCCGCCGCGCCCGAGCCGACCCCCGGCGCCGTCCGCGCGGCCGCGCACGGCACGCTGCGGCTGCTGCGCCGCTGGCTCGCCGACGACCGGCTCGCGGACAGCAGGCTCGTCCTCCTGACCGGGGGCTCGGTCGCCGTCCGCACCGGCGACCGGGTTCCCGACCCCGTCTCCGCCGCCGTCTGGGGCCTGGTGCGCTCGGCCCAGTCCGAGCACCCGGGCCGCTTCGTCCTCCTCGACACCGACGACACCGACGGCACCGACGCCTCCGGCGTACCGGCCGAGCCGACCGCGGCCGTCCTGGCCTCCGTCCTCGCCTCCCCGGAGCCTCAGCTCGCCCTGCGCGAAGGCGCCGCCCACGCCCCCCGCCTGGCCCGCGTCCCCGCCGCCGCGGGCAGCACCCTGGCCGGGGCGCCCGCGTACGGCGCCGAGGACACCGTCCTGATCACCGGAGCCGCCGGCACCCTCGGCCGGCTCGTCGCACGCCACCTCGTCGCCGAGCGCGGCGTACGGAACCTGCTGCTGCTGAGCCGCCGCGGCGACACCGCGCCCGGCGCCGCGGAGCTGACGAGCGAACTCACCGGCCTCGGCGCACGGGTGACCTGGTCGGCGTGCGACGCCGCCGACCGGGAGGCCCTCGCCGCCGCGCTGGCCACCGTCCCCGCCGACCGGCCGCTGCGCGCGGTCGTCCACACCGCAGGCGTCCTGGACGACGGAGTCATCGACTCGCTGACGCCCGAACGCCTCGACACCGTCCTGCGGCCCAAGGCCGACGCGGCCCTCCACCTCCACGAACTCACCCGCGGCCTCGACCTGTCGGCGTTCGTGCTCTTCTCCTCCGCCGCCGGCGTCTTCGGCGCACCCGGGCAGGGCAACTACGCCGCCGCCAACACCTTCCTGGACGCCCTCGCCCAGCACCGCCGCGCCCAGGGCCTCCCGGCCGTCTCCCTGGCCTGGGGCCTGTGGGACGACACCGAGGGCATGGCCGGCGCCCTCGACCGCGCCGACCTGGACCGGATGAAGCGCGGGGGAGTGCAGGGACTGACCGCCTCCGACGGACTGGCCCTCCTCGACCTCGCCGACGCCCTCGCCGCGACCGGCACGGATGCCGCTGCGGACACCGCCACCGCGGGCGGAGCGGGCATTGCCCTCCTCGTGCCGATGCGGCTGGCCCCGCCCGCCCCCGGAACGCTCGTCGCCCCGCTGCTGCGCGGGCTGGTCCGCACCCCCGTACGCCGTACGGCCGCGAGCGCCGGCGCCACCGGGCAGGACCTGTCCGCGCTGGAACGGCGCCTCGTCGGCCTCGACACCGCCGGGCGCGAACGGCTGCTCCTCGACCTGGTGCTCGGCCACGTCGCCGACGTACTGGGCCACGGCAGCCCGGACGCCGTCGAAGCCGGAGCCGCCTTCAGCGAACTGGGCTTCGACTCGCTGACCGCCGTAGAGCTGCGCAACCGGCTCGGCGCGGCCGTCGGCCGCCGGCTGCCCGCCACCCTGGTCTTCGACCACCCCACCTCCACCGCCCTGGCCCGCCACCTGGCCGCCGAACTCGGCGGAGGGGCCGCCGCGTCCCAGGACGCGGCCGCCACGCCCGGCACCGGTGCCGCGGGCGGCGAGGACGATCCGATCGCCATCGTGGCGATGAGCTGCCGTTACCCCGGTGGCGTCACCACCCCCGAGGAGCTGTGGCGGCTGCTGGAGAGCGGCGGCGACGCCATCACCGGCTTCCCCTCCGACCGGGGCTGGGACGTCGAGAACCTCTACCACCCCGACCCCGACCACCCCGGCACCTCGTACACCCGCCACGGCGGCTTCCTGCACGACGCCGCCGCCTTCGACCCGACGTTCTTCGGGATCAGCCCGCGCGAGGCCGTCGGTACCGACCCCCAGCAGCGGCTGCTGCTGGAGACCACCTGGGAGGCCTTCGAGCGGGCCGGGATCGACCCCGCCGGCGTGCGCGGCAGCCGCACCGGCGTGTTCGCGGGCGTCATGTACCACGACTACGCCGCCCTGCTGGAACGGTCCGCCGACGGCGCCGACGGCTCGTTGGGCTCCGGCAGCACGGGCAGCATCGCCTCGGGACGCGTCTCGTACACCTTCGGGCTCGAAGGCCCGGCCGTCACCATCGACACCGCCTGCTCCTCCTCGCTGATCGCCCTCCACATGGCGATCCAGGCCCTGCGCACCGGCGAATGCGACCTGGCCCTGGCCGGCGGTGTCACCGTCATGGCCACCCCGGGCACCTTCGTCGGCTTCAGCCGCCAGCGCGGCCTGTCGGCCGACGGCCGCTGCCGCGCCTTCTCGGCCGACGCCGACGGTACGGGCTGGGGTGAGGGCGTGGGCATGCTGCTCGTGGAGCGGCTGTCGGACGCGCGTCGCAACGGGCATCCGGTGCTGGCGGTGGTGCGGGGTTCGGCCGTCAACCAGGACGGTGCGAGCAACGGCCTGACGGCCCCGAACGGGCCGTCGCAGCAGCGGGTGATCCGCGCGGCGCTGGCCAGTGCGGGCCTGTCGGCCGCCGAGGTGGACGCGGTCGAGGCGCACGGTACCGGTACCACCCTCGGTGACCCGATCGAGGCGCAGGCCCTCCTGGCCACCTACGGCCAGGACCGGCCCGAGGGGCAGCCGCTGCTGCTGGGCTCCGTCAAGTCGAACCTGGGGCACACCCAGGCCGCCGCCGGCGTCGCCGGGATCATCAAGATGGTCATGGCGATGCGCCACGGCGTCCTGCCCAAGACCCTGCACGCGCAGCGACCGTCGCCGCACGTGGACTGGTCGGCAGGCGCCGTCAGCCTGCTCACCGAGTCGGTTCCGTGGCCGGAGACCGGGCGTCCGCGCCGGGCCGGCGTGTCCTCGTTCGGCATCAGCGGCACCAACGCCCACACCATCATCGAGCAGGCCCCGGACGCCGAACAGCCCCCGGCCGCCGACCCCGTCCGGGCCCTCCCGGCACTGCCGCTGCCGCTCTCGGGCCGCACCGAGCAGGCCCTCGCCGACCGGGCCCGCGCCCTGAGCGCCCACCTGGCCGCCCACCCCGACCTCGCGCCCGCCGACCTCGCCTACTCCCTGGCCACCACCCGGGCCGGCTTCGACCACCGCGCCGTGATCGTGGCGAAGGACCTGGCCACGGCCGCCACCGCCCTCGACGCGCTCGCCGCCGGCCGGCCGGCCCGCGGCCTGACCCGCGACACCGTCCGCAAGGGCGGCCGCACCGCCTTCCTGTTCACCGGTCAGGGCAGCCAGCGCCTCGACGCCGGCCGCGAACTGTACGACGCCCAGCCGGTGTTCGCCGCCGCCTTCGACGCGGTCTGCGCCCGACTCGACCTCGAACTGCCGCTCAAGGACGTCCTGTTCGGGACGGACGCGGAGCTGCTCAACCGGACCGAGTACGCCCAGCCGGGGCTGTTCGCCGTCGAGGTCGCGCTCTTCCGGCTCCTCGCGTCCTGGGGCGTCACCCCGGACTTCGTCGCGGGGCACTCCATCGGCGAGATAGCGGCGGCGCACGTCGCCGGCGTCCTCTCCCTCGCCGACGCGTGCGCCCTGGTCTCCGCCCGCGGGCGGCTGATGCAGGCGCTGCCGGCCGGTGGCGTGATGATCGCGGTGCAGGCTTCGGAGGACGAGGTCCTGCCGCTGCTGACCGACCGGGTGAGCATCGCCGCGATCAACGGTCCGCGTTCGGTCGTGATCGCCGGTGACGAGGACGCTGCCGTCGCTGTCGTGGAAGCCTTCCCCGACCGGAAGTCCAAGCGGCTGACCGTCAGCCACGCGTTCCACTCGCCGCACATGGACGGCATGCTGGACGACTTCCGCCGGGTCGCGGAGGGGCTCACGTACGAGAGCCCGCGGATCCCGGTCGTCTCCAACCTGACCGGCGCCCTCGTCACCGACGAGATGGGATCGGCGGAGTTCTGGGTCCGCCACGTCCGTGAAGCGGTCCGCTTCCTGGACGGCATCCGCGCCCTGGAAGCCGCCGGGGTCGCCACGTACCTCGAACTCGGCCCCGACGGCACCCTGTCCGCCCTCGCCCACGAGTGCGTCACCGACCGCGCCGCCGCCGCCTTCGCCCCCACGCTGCGCGCCGACCGGCCCGAGGCGCAGACCCTCGCCACGGCCCTCGCCCGGGCCCACGTACGCGGCGCGGCGATCGACTGGCACGCCCACTTCGCCCCGGCCGGCGCACGCCGCGTCGACCTGCCCACCTACCCCTTCCAGCGCGAGCGCTACTGGCCCGAGCCCGGCACCCCGCTGCCCGCCGACGCCAACGGCCTCGGCCTCGCGGCCGCCGGACACCCCCTGCTCGGCGCGGCGGTGTCCCTCGCGGACGCCGACGGCTGCGTACTGACCGGCCGCCTCTCGCTGCGCACCCACCCCTGGCTCGCGGACCACGCCGTCACGGGCTCCGTCCTGGTGCCCGGCACGGCCTTCGTCGAGCTGGCCCTGCACGCCGGAGAGCGGGTCGCGGCCCCGGCCCTCGAAGAGCTGACGCTCCAGGCGCCGCTGGTCCTCCCCGACTCGGGCGAGGCCGTCCGGGTACAGGTCACGGTGGGGGCGCCCGACGCTTCCGGGCTCCGCCCGGTCGCCGTGTACTCCCGCCCGGCCGACACGGAGGACGGGCCCTGGCTCCGGCACGCAGCCGGACTCCTCGCGGACGAGGTCCGCCCGGCCGGCGCCGACCTCGCCACCTGGCCGCCGACCGGAGCGGTCCCGGCCCCCGTGGAGGAGGCCTACGCGCTGCTCGACGCCTCCGGCCTCGGCTACGGACCCCTGTTCCGTGGCCTGCGCACGGCCTGGCGCCGGGACGGCGAACTCTTCGCCGAACTCGCCCTGCCGACGGGCGCGCAGAGCGACGCCGACGCGTACGGGCTCCACCCCGCCCTGTTCGACTCCGCCCTGCACACCCTCGCCCTCGACCCCGCCCTCGCGGCGGGCCCGGACCTCGGCGACGCCCAGGGAGCCCGGCTGCCCTTCGCGTGGACCGGCGTACGGCTCCACGCGAGCGGGGCCACCGCCGTACGGGTCCGGCTGGCTTCCGCCGGGTCCGGCGCGGTCTCGCTCGAACTGGCCGACCCCGCCGGGCGCCCCGTCGCCTCGGTGGACTCCCTGTCCCTGCGGACCCTCTCGTCCGGGCAGATCGGCGAGGCGGCCCGCGACGGCCGCCCCGACTCCCTCTTCCGGATCGACTGGACGCCGCTGTCCCCGGGGCGGACGGCTCCGGCCGGCGCCGCACCCGCCGTGGTGGGCGGGCCGGTCCCCGGCCTGGAAGGCCCCGCGTACGCGGACCTCACCGAGCTGGCGGCCTCCGGCGCCGAGGTGCCGGAGCTGGTCTTCATCGCCGCCCCGGACCCGGCCGCCGGGGACCGTGCCACCGGGGCCGGGCTGCCGGCCGCGGTGCACACCAGGACGGCCGAGGGGCTCGCCCTCGTCCGGGCCTGGCTCGCCGAGGAGCGGTTCGACTCCTCGCGGCTCGTCTTCGTCAGCCGGGGCGCCGTTCCGGCACAGGACCCCGCCGGGCCCGTCCGCGACCTCGCGGGCGCAGCCCTCGTCGGCCTGCTCCGCTCCGCCGCCACCGAACACCCCGGCCGGTTCGCCCTGGTCGACCTGGACGAGGACGGCGCGCCCCTGCCCGAGCAGGCGCTCGTGGCTGCCCTGGCTTCGGGTGAGTCCGAGGTGGCGGTGCGTGGCGGTTCGGTGCTGGTGCCGAGGCTGGCGCGGGCTGCGGTCGTGGCTGACGCGGCTCCTGCGTGGGATGCCGGGGGCACGGTCCTCGTCACGGGTGCGAGTGGTTCGCTGGGTGGTCTGTTCGCCCGGCACCTGGTGGCCGAGCACGGCGTACGCCACCTGCTGTTGGTGAGCCGTCGTGGTGAGGCGGCCTCGGGTGCCGCCGAGCTGTCGGCGGAGCTGGCTGAGCTGGGTGCCGAGGTGGCGTGGGCGGCGTGTGACGTCGCTGACCGGGAGGCGCTGGCCGGTGTGCTGGCTGGCATTCCGGCCGAGCGTCCGTTGTCGGCGGTGGTGCACACGGCCGGTGTTCTGGACGACGGTGTCGTGGGCTCTCTGACGGCCGAGCGGTTGTCGGCGGTGTTGCGTCCGAAGGTGGACGCGGCGTGGAACCTGCACGAGCTGACCGCTGGTCTCGACCTGTCCGCGTTCGTCCTGTTCTCCTCGGCCGCTGGTGTGTTCGGCGGCGCGGGCCAGGCCAACTACGCGGCTGCCAACACCTTCCTGGACGCCCTCGCCGCCCACCGCCGGGCCCAGGGCCTGGCCGCGACCTCCCTCGCCTGGGGTCTGTGGGCCGAGGTGGGCGGTATGGGTGGTGCGCTGGACGCCGAGGACGTTTCGCGCATGGGTCGTGGTGGGGTCAACGCCCTGTCGCCGGCCGAGGGTCTGGCCCTGTTCGACACCGCCTGCGCCTCCGGCCAGGCGCTGCTGGCGCCCGTCAAGCTGGACCTGGCCGCGCTCCGCGCCCAGGCGGGCGGCGGCATGCTGTCGCCGCTGCTCTCCGGCCTCGTCCGTACGCCGACCCGCCGGGCCGCCGGAGCTGCGGCCGCCGCCGGTGACACGCCGGCCGGCGCCCTCGCAGGCCTGTCGGCCGCCGAGCAGGAGGCCCGCGTACTGGACCTGGTGCGTACGCAGGTCGCCGGGGTGCTCGGCTACGCCGGGCCCGAGGCGGTCGAGGCCGACCGGTCCTTCCGCGAGCTCGGCTTCGACTCGCTGACCGCCGTCGAACTGCGCAACCTGCTCGGCGCCGCCACCGGCCTGCGCCTGCCCGCCACCCTCGTGTTCGACTACCCGACCTCGGCGGTGCTCGCCGAGCACCTGCGGACCGAACTGCTCGGCGCGGCCCCCGCCGCGCCCGCCGCACCGGCCGCCGTCGCCCTGCGGGACGACGAGCCCATCGCGATCGTCGGCCTGGGCTGCCGCTACCCCGGGGACGTGCAGTCACCCGAGGACCTGTGGCGGCTGGTGCTGGAGGGCCGCGACGTGGTGTCCGGGTTCCCCGACGACCGCGGCTGGGACGTCGACGGCCTCTTCGACGCCGACCCGGGCCGGGAAGGCACGAGCTACGCCCGCGAGGGCGGCTTCCTCGCCGACGCCTCCGCCTTCGACCCGGCGTTCTTCGGGATCTCGCCGCGCGAGGCCGTCGCGATGGACCCGCAGCAGCGCCTGCTGCTGGAGACCTCGTGGGAGGCCTTCGAGCGGGCCGGCATCGACCCCCGCTCCCTGCGCGGCAGCCGGACCGGCGTCTTCGCCGGCGTCATGTACCACGAATACGCCTCCCGGCTCGCGGCCCTGCCCGAGGGCGTCGAGGGCTTCCTGGGCACGGGCAACGCGGGCAGCGTCATCTCCGGCCGGCTCTCCTACACGTTCGGCCTGGAGGGCCCGGCGGTCACCATCGACACGGCCTGCTCCTCCTCACTGGTGGCCCTGCACCTCGCGGTGCAGGCACTGCGGCAGGGGGAGTGCTCGCTCGCCCTGGCGGGCGGCGTGACCGTGATGGCGACCCCCGCGGCCTTCGTGGAGTTCAGCCGCCAGCGCGGACTGGCCTCCGACGGCCGCTGCAAGGCCTTCTCCGCCGGTGCCGACGGCACGGGCTGGGCCGAGGGCGCAGGCGTCCTGCTGGTGGAGCGTCTGTCCGACGCCCGCCGCAACGGGCACCCCGTGCTCGCCGTGGTCCGGGGGACGGCGATCAATCAGGACGGCGCCTCCAACGGGCTGACCGCCCCCAACGGCCCGTCCCAGCAGCGTGTCATCCGCCAGGCCCTGGCCAACGCCGGTCTGTCCGCCGCCGAGGTGGACGCCGTCGAGGCGCACGGAACGGGCACGACGCTCGGCGACCCGATCGAAGCGCAGGCGCTGCTGGCCACGTACGGCCAGGACCGGGCGGCGGACCGTCCGCTGCTGCTGGGCTCGATCAAGTCCAACATGGGCCACACGCAGGCCGCCGCCGGTGTCGCCGGCGTGATCAAGATGATCATGGCGATGCGGCACGGCGTCCTGCCCAGGACCCTGCACGTGGACGAGCCCACCCCGCACGTGGACTGGACGGCGGGAGCGGTCTCGCTCCTGGAGTCGGCCACCGCCTGGCCGGAGACGGGCCGGCCGCGCCGCGCCGCGATCTCCTCCTTCGGCTTCAGCGGTACCAACGCCCACGCCGTCATCGAGCAGGCCCCCGAGCCGCCGGCCTCCGGCCCGGCCGAAGCCGCGACGCGGACGCCCGGCAGCCTGCCGTGGCTCCTGTCGGCGAAGGACCCGCAGGCCCTGGCCGACCAGGCCGCCCGGCTGGCGGCGCACGTGACCGACCACCCGGACCTGTCCCCGGCCGACATCGGCCGCTCCCTCGCCACGACCAGGACCGCCCTGGACCGGCGGGCCGCCGTCGTCGCGGACGACCGCGAAGGCTTCCTGGCAGGCCTGGGCGCGCTCGCAGAGGGCGAGTGGGCGCCGGGCGTATGGGAAGGCTCGCCGGTCGGCGGGAAGCTCGCCTTCCTGTTCACGGGTCAGGGCAGTCAGCGTCTCGGGATGGGGCGTGAGCTGTACGAGGCTCAGCCGGTGTTCGCCGCCGCGCTGGACGAGGTGTGCGCGCGGTTTGAACTCCCGCTGAAGGAAGCGCTGTTCGGTTCGGATGCCGCCCTGCTGGACCGGACGGAGTACGCCCAGCCGGCGTTGTTCGCCGTTGAGGTGGCGCTGTTCCGGCTGCTGGAGTCGTGGGGTGTGAAGCCGGACTTCGTGTCCGGGCATTCGGTCGGTGAGATCGCTGCCGCGCATGTGGCGGGGGTCCTGTCGCTGGACGACGCGTGCACGCTCGTGTCCGCCCGCGGGCGGCTGATGCAGGCCCTGCCCGCCGGTGGTGTGATGATCGCTCTGGAGGCTTTGGAGGACGAGGTCCTGCCGCTGCTGACGGACCGGGTGAGCATCGCCGCGATCAACGGTCCGCGTTCGGTCGTGATCGCCGGTGACGAGGACGCAGCCGTCGCTGTCGTGGAAGCCTTCCCGGACCGGAAGTCCAAGCGGCTGACGGTGAGCCACGCGTTCCACTCGCCGCACATGGACGGCATGCTGGACGACTTCCGCCAGGTCGTGCAGGGCATCACCTTCGCCGCCCCGCGCATTCCGGTGGTCTCGAACCTGACCGGTGCCCTGGTCTCCGACGAGATGGGCTCGGCCGAGTTCTGGGTCCGCCACGTCCGCGAGGCGGTCCGCTTCCTCGACGGCATCCGCGCCCTGGAGGCCGCCGGGGTCACCACGTACCTCGAACTCGGCCCCGACGGAGTCCTCTCCGCCCTCGCGCAAGAGGCCCTCGCCCAGGAAGGGGCGGCCGGCCTCCCCGTCCTGCGCGCGGACCGTCCCGAAGAGGCCGCCCTCGCCTCCGCCCTGGCCCAGGCGCACCTGCGCGGCGTCAGCGTCGACTGGAGCGCGTACTTCACCGGCACCGGCGCCCGCCGCGTCGACCTGCCGACCTACGCCTTCCAGCGGCAGCGGTACTGGCTGGAGGCCCCCGTACACGCCCTCGCGGGCGACGTCGCCTCCGCCGGACTCGGCGCGACCGCCCACCCCCTCCTCGGGGCCGCGGTCGACCTGCCCGACTCGGACGGGTTCCTCTTCACCGGGCGGCTCTCGCTGCGCACCCACCCCTGGCTGGCCGACCACCGCGTCGCCGGAGCCGTCCTGGTGCCGGGCGCCGCGCTGGTGGAACTGGCCGTCCGGGCCGGCGACCACGCGGGCTGCGGCCGCCTGGACGACCTCACGCTCGAAGCGCCCCTGGTGCTCCCCGAGTCGGGCGGGACTCAGCTGCGGCTCGCCGTGGCCGAGCCGGACCCGACCGGCCGCCGGCCCTTCCAGGTGTACTCGCGCCCCGAGGACAGCGCCCCCGACGGGCCGTGGACCCGGCACGCCGACGGCGTCCTGGCCCCCGGGTCCCAGGACGCCGACGCGGAGACCCTTGAGCAGTGGCCCCCGGCCGGCTCCGTCGAGTGTGCCGTGGACGAGCTCTACCCCGGCTTCGACTCCATCGGTCTCGGCTACGGCCCCGCCTTCCGCAACCTGCGCCGGGCCTACCGGCTCGCGGACGAGGTGTACGCCGAAGTGGCCCTCGCCGAGGACCGCCTCGCGGAGGCGGCCCCCTACGGGCTGCACCCGGCGCTGCTCGACGCCGCCCTGCACGCCGTCGGACTCGGGGAGTTCTTCCCCGACGGCCCGGCGGGCGCACGACTGCCCTTCTCGTGGGACGGCGTACGACTGCACGCCGCCGGGGCCGCCGCCCTGCGCGTACGGATGGCACCGGCCGGCCGGGACGCGGTGGCACTGACCCTGTGGGACGGCACCGGACAGCCCGTCCTGACCGTCGACTCGCTCGTCCTGCGCCCCCTGGCCGCCGACGGCTTCACCGCCGCCGGCGGGCCCGGCGCGGGCCCCGTGCGCGACGCGCTCTTCCGGATCGACTGGACCGCCCTGGCACTGCCCGACACCCCGGTGCGCTCCGGCGGGCCGTGGGCACTGCTGGGCGCCGATCCGCTGAAGGCGGGCGCCGGGCTGGAACGGGCCGGGCTGCTGGAGGACCCGGCCGGGGTGACCCACCCCGAACTGGACGCCCTCGGCGAAGCCTTCGACCTGGCCGGGGCCCTGGGGGAGCCGGTGCCGGAGACGGTCCTCGTCTCCCTGGCCCCCGACCTCGCCGCCCCGCCCGCGGCGGCCGCCGCGCACACCGCGACCGGGCACGCGCTGGCCCTCGTACAGGGCTGGCTGGCGGACGAGCGGTTCGCCGGATCCCGGCTCGCGGTCGTCACCCGGGGCGCCGTCTCCACGGACTCCGGCGAGGACGTGACCGACCTCGCGCACGCGGCGGTGTGGGGCCTGGTGCGCTCGGCCCAGGCCGAGCACCCCGACCGGTTCGTCCTGGTCGACCTCGACGGCCAGGACGCCTCCCACGAGGCCCTGCCGGCCGCCCTCGCCACCGACGAGACCCAACTCGCCCTGCGCGAAGGGGCCGTACGCGTACCCCGGCTGGCCCGCGCCGCCCCCACCGCCCCGGCGGACGGCCCGCCCGCCCTGCCGGACCCCGAGGGCACGGTCCTGATCACCGGGGCCACCGGCACCCTCGGCGGCCTGCTCGCCCGGCACCTCGTCGCCGAGCACGGGGTGCGGCACCTGCTGCTCACCAGTCGGCGCGGCGCCGAGGCGGCCGGAGCCGGCGAACTCGCCGACGCGCTCACCGGTGCGGGGGCCCAGGTCACCTGGGCGGCCTGCGACGCGGCCGACCGGGACGCCCTGGCCGCACTGCTGGACTCCGTACCGCACGAGCACCCGCTGACGGCCGTCGTGCACACCGCCGGTGTGCTCGACGACGGCACCGTCACCTCGCTCACCCCCGAGCGGATCGCGACGGTGCTGCGGCCCAAGGCCACCGCGGCCTGGAACCTGCACGAACTGACCCGGCACCTCGACCTGGCCGCGTTCGTCCTGTTCTCCTCGGCGGCCGGCGTGTTCGGCAATGCAGGACAGGCCAACTACGCGGCCGGCAACACCTTCCTCGACGCCCTCGCCCAGCACCGCCGGGCCCACGGCCTGGCGGGCCTCTCGCTCGCCTGGGGCCTGTGGGACGACGAGGCCGGCATGGGTTCGACCCTGGACGACCAGGACCGGCAGCGCCTGAGCCGCGGCAGCATGAACGCCCTGTCGCCCGCCGACGGACTGGCCCTCTTCGACGCCGCGCTGCGGACGCCGACGGCCCGGCCCGAAACCGGCGACCCGGCGGGCACCGGCCTGCTCGTGCCCGCCCGGATCGACCTGGCGGCGCTCCAGGCCCAGGCCGGCGACCACGTCGCACCGCTGCTGCGCGGCCTGCTCCGCGCCCCCGTACGCCGCAGGGCGAACGGCGGGGCGGCCGCGGACGCCCCCGGCTCGACGGCCGAGCGGCTGGCCCAACTGCCGCCCGCCGAACGGGACCGGGTCCTGCTCGATACGGTCTGCACGCACGTCGCCCAGGTCCTGGGCCACAGCGGCGCGGCCGCCATCGCGCCGGGCAGCGCGTTCAAGGAGCTGGGCTTCGACTCGCTGACGGCGGTCGAGCTGCGCAACCGGCTCGGCGCCGCCACCGGCCTGCGCCTTCCGGCCACGCTCATCTTCGACCACCCGACCCCCGAGCAGCTCGCCGGATACCTGCGCTCCGCCCTCTCCCTCGACGCGGACGGACCCACCGTCTTCGGCGAACTCGACCGGCTGGAAGCCGCGTTGGGTGCGGCGGAGGCGGCGGACGCGGACAGCGTCACCCGCTCGCGGATCACGATGCGCCTCCAGGCCCTCATGGCCAAGTGGGGCGCGGGCCAGGACACCGGCCGCACCGCGGCCGACGAGGACGGCGACGACGACCTCGACACGGCCACCGACGACGAGCTGTTCGACCTGCTCGACGACGAACTCGGCGCCTCCTGAGCGACGCGCCGTGAGACCGCCGGGGCGGGGCGGGGGGCTTCCCCCGCCCCGCCCCGGCGCCACCGACCACCACGGACAGACCCGTACGACCGCCTTCTGGCATGGAGCCCACGCACATGGTGAACGAGGACAAGCTTCGCGACTACCTCAAGCGGGCGACCGCCGATCTGCGCCAGGCCCGCAGGCGGTTGCGCGAGGTCGAGGAACAGAACCAGGAGCCCATCGCGATCGTCGCGATGAGCTGCCGCTATCCGGGCGGTGTCCGCACCCCCGACGACCTGTGGCGGCTCGTCGCCGACGGCCGTGACGCCGTCTCGGGCTTCCCGGCGGACCGCGGCTGGGACGTGGAGACGCTCTACGACGCCGACCCCGACAGCGCCGGATCCAGCTACGTCAGCGAGGGCGGCTTCCTCTACGACGCCGCCCGCTTCGACCCCGCGCCCTTCGGGATCTCCCCGCGCGAGGCGATGGCGATGGACCCGCAGCAGCGGCTGCTGCTGGAGACCTCGTGGGAGGCGTTCGAGCGGGCCGGCATCGACCCGACGTCCCAGCGCGGCAGCCGGACGGCCGTCTTCGCCGGCGTGATGTACCACGACTACACCGCCCGCCTGGACTCCGTACCCGAGGGCGTCGAGGGCTTCCTCGGCACGGGCAGCTCCGGGAGCATCGCCTCGGGCCGCGTGGCCTACACCTTCGGGCTGGAGGGCCCGGCGGTCACCGTCGACACCGCCTGCTCGTCCTCCCTGGTCACCCTGCACCTCGCCGTGCAGGCCCTGCGGGCGGGCGAGTGCACCATGGCCCTGGCCGGAGGTGTCACCGTCATGGCGACCCCGGCCACCTTCACCGAGTTCAGCCGCCAGCGCGGCCTGGCCTCCGACGGCCGCTGCAAGCCCTTCGCGGCCGCGGCCGACGGCACCGGCTGGGGCGAGGGCGTCGGCATGCTCCTCGTGGAGCGCCTGTCCGACGCCCAGCGCAACGGGCACCCCGTCCTGGCCGTGATCCGCGGCAGCGCCATCAACCAGGACGGCGCCTCCAACGGCCTCACCGCCCCCAACGGCCCCTCGCAGCAGCGCGTGATCCACCAGGCCCTCACCAACGCCCGGCTGGCGGCCGCCGACGTGGACGTGGTCGAGGCGCACGGCACCGGCACCACCCTGGGCGACCCGATCGAGGCCCAGGCCGTCCTGGCCACCTACGGCCAGGACCGGCCGGCCGACCGGCCGCTGCTGCTCGGCTCGATCAAGTCGAACATCGGTCACACGCAGGCCGCCGCGGGCGTCGCGAGCATCATCAAGATGGTCGAGGCGATGCGCCACGGCGTCGTACCGAAGACGCTCCACCTGGACGAGCCCACCCCGCACGTCGACTGGGAGGCGGGCGCCGTCTCCCTCATCGGCGAGACCCGCGACTGGCCGGAGACGGACCGTCCGCGTCGTGCGGGTGTGTCGTCGTTCGGGTTCAGCGGGACGAACGCGCATGTGATCGTGGAGCAGGCGCCGGAGCCGGTGGAGGCCTCGGAGGCTTCGGAGGCTTCGGGGGCTTCGGGGGTTGGGGCGCGGTCGGGTATGCCGGTGGTGCCGTGGGTGCTGTCGGGCAAGAGTGCGGCGGCGTTGCGTGCGCAGGCGGAGCGGTTGGCGGGTCTGCCGGGTCTGGCGGATGTGGATCCGGTGGATGTGGGCTGGTCGTTGGCTTCGTCGCGTGCGGGTCTGGAGCATCGGGCGGTGGTGCTCGGGGATCATGCGGCGGGTGTGCGGGCGGTGGCTTCGGGTGCGCTGGCTGCCGGTGTGGTGTCGGGTTCGGTGAGCTCCGGGAAGACGGTGTTCGTGTTCCCGGGTCAGGGTTCGCAGTGGTTGGGGATGGCGGCGGGGCTGCTGGAGTCCTCGCCGGTGTTCGCGGCGCGGATCGGGGAGTGTGCGAAGGCGCTGGAGCCCTTCACCGACTGGTCGTTGGTGGATGTGCTCCGGGCCGCCGACGGCGCGCCCTCCCTCGACCGGGTGGATGTGGTGCAGCCGGCGTTGTTCGCGGTGATGGTGTCGCTGGCCGAGGTGTGGGGTGCGGCGGGTGTGCGTCCGGGTGCGGTGATCGGGCATTCGCAGGGTGAGATCGCTGCGGCGTGTGTGGCGGGGATCTTGTCGCTGGAGGACGCGGCGCGTGTGGTGGCGCTGCGGTCGCAGGCGATCGGCCGGGTGCTGGCGGGACTGGGCGGCATGGTGTCCGTGCCGCTGGCCGGTGCCGAGGTGCGCGAGCGCATCGCGCCGTGGGGTGAGGAGCGGATCTCCGTCGCCGCGGTGAACGGGCCGTCGTCGGTGGTGGTCTCGGGCGAGGTCGAGGCGCTGGAGGAGTTCCTGGCCGCGTGCGAGGCGGACGGGGTCCGTGCGCGGCGGATCGCGGTGGACTACGCCTCGCACTCCGCGCAGGTGGAGTTGCTGCGGGAGGAGCTGGACACGCTGCTTGCGCCGATCGAGCCGCGGGATGCGGCGGTTCCGTTCCTGTCCACGGTGACGGGGGAGTGGATCAAGGGGCCCGAGCTGGACGGCGGGTACTGGTTCCGGAATCTGCGTCAGACGGTGGAGCTGGAGGGGGCCACGCGGACGCTGCTTGATCAGGGGTTCGGTGTGTTCATCGAGTCCAGCCCGCATCCGGTGCTGTCGGTCGGGCTGCAGGAGACGGCCGAGGATTCCGGCCGGGAGGCCGCAGTCCTGGGGTCCCTGCGGCGTGACGAGGGCGGTCTGGAGCGGTTCTGGCTCTCCCTGGG
Source organism: Streptomyces sp. NPDC004667 (assembly GCF_040609475.1). Lineage (NCBI taxonomy): Bacteria > Bacillati > Actinomycetota > Actinomycetes > Kitasatosporales > Streptomycetaceae > Streptomyces > Streptomyces sp. NPDC004667. The sequence goes on from NZ_JBEXKC010000034.1 coordinate 37,917, forward strand.
TGAGGCCTACGTACGCGGTGTGGCCGTGGACTGGGACGCCGTGTTCGCCGGAACGGGCGCACAGCGCGTCGACCTGCCCACCTACGCCTTCCAGCAGGATCACTTCTGGCTGGAGAGCGGCACCGTCGAGGACGCCGACACCGCCGCACACCCCGTCGACGCGGTCGACGCCCGCTTCTGGGAGGCCGTCGAGCGCCACGACGTCGCCGCCCTCACGGCGGAGCTGGACATCGACGCGGACGAGTCGCTCGCCGCCCTCCTGCCCGCGCTGTCCTCCTGGCGGCGCCAGAGCCAGGAGCGCTCCACGGTCGACGGCTGGCGCTACCGGATCACCTGGAAGCCCGCTCCCGAGCCCGCCGCCACCCGCCTCGACGGAACCTGGCTGGTCGCGGTCCCGCAGGCGCCGGCCGACGCGGAGCAGGCCGCCGCCGTCCTGCACGCCCTCGCCGAACACGGCGCCGACGTCCGGCAGATCGCCGTCCCCGGCACCCACGACGCCCGGGCCGAGCTGGCCGGGCTGATCCGGGAGGCGCTCGCCGACGGTCCCGCCGTGGCGGGCGTGCTCTCGCTGCTGACCCCCGTCGGCAGCGACGCGGAGCCGATCGGCGAGGCCGCGCCCGCCGGAGTGATCGCCACCCTGTCCCTCGTCCAGGCCCTCGGTGACGCCGAGGTGACCGCCCCGCTGTGGTGCGTCACCCGGGCAGCCGTCTCCGTGGGCCGCTCCGACCGGCGGACCGACCCCGCACAGGCCCCGGTCTGGGGCCTCGGTCGGGTGACGGCCCTGGAACACGGCGAGCGGTGGGGCGGTCTGGTCGACCTGCCCGCCGAGGTCGATGGTCGTGTCCTGGAGCGGCTGGTGGGGGTGCTGGCCGGTGATGCGGCCGAGGACCAGGTCGCGGTGCGGTCCTCGGGGTTGTTCGTGCGTCGTCTGGTGCGGGCGCGGCTGGCCGAGGCTCCGGTGGTGCGGGAGTGGCGTCCGGCCGGGACCACGCTGGTGACCGGTGGTACGGGCGCCCTCGGTGCGCACGTGGCGCGCTGGCTCGCGGCGAACGGTGCCGAGCACCTGGTGCTGACCAGCCGGCGCGGGGAGGAGGCGCCGGGCGCGGCCGAGCTGCGCGAGGAGCTGACCGCGCTCGGGGCCCGGGTCACCCTGGCCGCCTGTGACGTCAGTGACCGCGAGGCGCTCGCCGAGCTGATCGCCGCCGTCCCGGCCGACCGGCCCCTGACCGCAGTCGTCCACACCGCCGCCGTCCTCGACGACGGCGTCATCGAGACGCTCACCCCCGACCAGATCGAGCGGGTCCTGCGGGTCAAGGTCGATGCGACCCTGCACCTGCACGAGCTGACCCGCGAGCTGGACCTGTCGGCGTTCGTCCTCTTCTCCTCCTTCGCCGCCACCTTCGGCGCCCCCGGCCAGGGCAACTACGCGCCGGGCAACGCCTTCCTCGACGCGTTCGCCGAGTACCGGCGCGCCGAGGGCCTGCCCGCCACCTCCCTCGCCTGGGGACCCTGGGGCGACGGGGGCATGGCCGAAGGCGCCGTGGGGGACCGGATGCGCCGCCACGGCGTCATCGAGATGGACCCCGAACGCGCCGTCAGCGCCCTGCGGCACGCCCTCGACCGCGACGAGACCACCCTGACCGTCGCGGACATGGACTGGAAGCGCTTCGTCCTCGCCTTCACCGCCGGTCGCGCCCGCCCCCTGCTGCACGACCTGCCCGAGGCGCGCCAGGCCCTGGAGAGCGGCCGAGGCGACACCGCCGAGGACACCGGCAACGCGGCCGTCCTCGTCCGGCAGCTCGCCGGTCAGCCCGAGGCCGAACAGGAACGGCTGCTGCTGGACCTGGTCCGCACCGCCGTCGCCGCCGTCCTCGGCTACGCCGGCCCCGACGCGGTGGAGGCCGGCCGGGCCTTCAAGGAGCTCGGCTTCGACTCCCTCACCTCCGTCGAGCTGCGCAACCGGCTCAACGCCGCCGCCGGCCTCAAGCTGCCGCCCACCCTCGTCTTCGACTACCCGACCCCCACCGTGCTCGCCCGCCACCTGCGGACCGAACTCGCCGGTCAGGGCGCGGCGGGCGGCACCACGCCCGCGCCGACCGCCGCCGGCGCGGCCCCCGGGGGCGACGCCGAGCCGATCGCCCTCGTCGCGATGAGCTGCCGCTTCCCCGGCGGGGTGCGCAGCCCCGAGGAGCTCTGGCAACTGCTGGTCGGCGGCGGCGACGCGCTCTCCCAGTTCCCCGCCGACCGCGGCTGGGACGTCGAGGCGCTCTACAACCCCGACCCCGACGCCCAGGGCACCTCCTACACCCGCGAGGGCGGCTTCCTCGCCGACGCGGCCTCCTTCGACCCGGCGTTCTTCGGCATATCCCCGCGCGAGGCCCTCGCCATGGACCCGCAGCAGCGGCTCCTGCTGGAGACCTCCTGGGAGACGTTCGAGCGGGCCGGGATCGATCCGGAGACCCTGCGCGGCAGCCAGTCCGGCGTGTTCGTCGGCACCAACGGCTCCGACTACTCCCACCTCGTCAGGGGCGCCGCCACCGAGGGCCTCGAAGGGCACCTGGCCACCGGCAGCGCGGGCAGCGTCGTCTCGGGCCGGCTCTCCTACACCTTCGGCCTGGAGGGCCCGGCGGTCACCGTCGACACCGCCTGCTCGGCCTCCCTCGTCGCCCTCCACCTCGCGGTGCAGGCGCTGCGGTCGGGGGAGTGCTCCCTGGCCCTGGCCGGCGGGGTGACGGTCATGTCCACGCCCGGCACCTTCATCGAGTTCAGCCGCCAGCGCGGCCTGTCCACCGACGGCCGCTGCAAGGCCTTCTCCTCCGACGCCGACGGCTTCAGCCCGGCCGAGGGCGTCGGCATGCTGCTCGTCGAGCGCCTGTCGGACGCACGGCGCAACGGCCACCCCGTCCTCGCCGTCATCCGCGGTACGGCCATCAACCAGGACGGCGCCTCCAACGGCCTGACCGCCCCCAACGGCCCGTCCCAGCAGCGCGTCATCCGTCAGGCCCTCGCCAACGCCCGGCTGACCCCCGCCGAGGTCGACGTCGTGGAGGCCCACGGCACGGGTACGACGCTCGGCGACCCGATCGAGGCGCAGGCCCTCCTGGCCACCTACGGCCAGGACCGGCCCGAGGGCCGCCCGCTGCTGCTCGGCTCGATCAAATCCAACATCGGCCACGCGCAGGCCGCCGCCGGCGTCGCCGGCGTGATGAAGGTCGTCCTGTCCATGCGGCACGGCGTACTGCCGCAGAGCATCCACATCGCCGAGCCGACCCCGCACGTCGACTGGAGCGCGGGCGAGGTCGACCTGCTGACCGAGCAGCGGGCCTGGCCCGAGACCGGTGACCGGCCCTGGCGCGCGGGTGTTTCCTCGTTCGGGTTCAGCGGTACGAACGCCCATGTCATCATCGAGCGGGCCCCGGCCGAGCAGGGGTTCGACGACCCCGGCGCGCAGGGGGCACCCGTACCGCCGGCACCCCACCCCCTACTCGCCGCCCCGACCCCGCAGGAGAACGGCTCCGAGCACCGGGCCCCGCTGCCCTGGCCGCTCACGGCCAAGACCGAGAAGGCGCTCCACGCCCAGGCGGACCGCCTGCTGAACCACCTCGCCACCCGTCCTGACCTGCGAAGCAGCGATATCGGCCACTCGCTGGCCACCACCCGCACGGCCCATGACCGGCGCGCCGTGGTGATCGGCGGGAACCGGGAGGAACACCTCGCGGGGCTCGCCACCCTGGCCGCCGGAGGCACCGCACCCCTGTTCGTCCAGGGGGCGGTCATCGGGGGGAAGACCGCGTTCGTGTTCCCCGGACAGGGGTCGCAATGGGTGGGAATGGCGGAAGCGCTGTTGGACGCTTCACCCGTGTTTGCAACCCGGGTGGAAGAGTGTGCGAAGGCGCTGGAGCCCTTCACCGACTGGTCGTTGGTGGATGTGCTCCGGGCCGTCGAAGGCGCGCCCTCTCTCGACCGGGTGGATGTGGTGCAGCCGGCGTTGTTCGCGGTGATGGTGTCGCTGGCCGAGGTGTGGAGCGCGGCGGGTGTGCGTCCGGGTGCGGTGATCGGGCATTCGCAGGGTGAGATCGCCGCGGCGTGTGTGGCGGGGATCTTGTCGCTGGAGGACGCGGCCCGCGTGGTGGCGCTGCGGTCGCAGGCGATCGGCCGGGTGCTGGCGGGGCTGGGCGGCATGGTGTCGGTGCCGCTGGCCGCTGGCGAGGTGCGTGAGCGGATCGCCCCGTGGGGTGAGGAGCGGATCTCCGTCGCCGCGGTGAACGGGCCGTCGTCGGTGGTGGTCTCGGGTGAGGTCGAGGCGCTGGAGGAGTTCCTGGCGGCGTGTGAGGCGGACGGGGTCCGTGCGCGGCGGATCGCGGTGGACTACGCCTCGCACTCCGCGCAGGTGGAGTTGCTGCGGGAGGAGCTCGACACGCTGCTCGCGCCGATTACACCGCGGGAGGCGCGGGTTCCGTTCCTGTCGACCGTTACCGGTGAGTGGGTCGAGGGCCCCGAGCTGGACGGCGGGTACTGGTTCCGGAATCTGCGTCAGACGGTGGAGCTGGAGGGGGCCACGCGGACGCTGCTCGATCAGGGGTTCGGTGTGTTCATCGAGTCCAGCCCGCACCCGGTGCTGACGGTGGGCCTGCAGGAGACCGTCGAGGACGCGGGCCGCGAGGCCGCCGTACTCGGTTCCCTGCGCCGTAATGAGGGCGGTCTGGAGCGGTTCTGGCTCTCCCTGGGCGAGGCGTACGTACGTGGTGTGGCGGTGGACTGGGACGCCGTGTTCGCCGGAACGGGCGCACAGCGCGTCGACCTGCCCACCTACGCCTTCCAGTCGCAGCGGTTCTGGCCCGAGGCCGTGCCCGTCGACGCCGAGGCGCCGTCGGCCGAGAACGCGCTCGACGCCCGCTTCTGGGACGCCGTCGAGCGCGAGGACCTCGCCGCCCTCACCGCCGAACTGCACATCGAGGACGGTCAGCCGCTGACCGCCCTGCTCCCCGCCCTGTCCTCCTGGCGGCGCGAGAGCCGCGAGCAGTCCACCGCCGACGGCTGGCGCTACCGCGTCACCTGGAAGGCGCTGGCCGAAGCCGCTCCCACGCGGCTCTCGGGGACCTGGCTCGTCGCCGTACCCGAAGCCCTGACCGGGCCGGCCGGTGAAACGGCCGCCGCCGTGCTGCGCACGCTCGCCGAACGCGGCGCGGAGGTCCGTAGCGTCACCGTTGCCGCCGACGCAGGCCACCGCGACGCGCTCACCGCCGCCATCGAGGCCGCCATCGGAGGGGACACCGCCCCCGCCGGCGTCCTCTCCCTCCTCGCCCTCGCCGACAGCGACGGCGCCGCGCTGCGCGAGCACACCGGACTGCTCCACACCGCCGCCCTCGTCCAGGCCCTCGGCGACGCGCACGTGTCCGCACCGCTGTGGTGCCTCACCCGCGGCGCCGTGTCGGTGGCCCGCTCCGAGCGGCTCCAGGACCCGGCACAGGCACTCCTGTGGGGCTTCGGCCGCACCGCCGCCCTGGAGTTCCCCGACCGCTGGGGCGGTCTGCTCGACCTGCCCGCGCAGGCCGACGAGCGGACCCTCGAACGGCTCGTCGGGGTGCTGGCCGGTGACGGGTCCGAGGACCAGGTGGCGCTGCGCCCCTCCGGCCTCTTCGGCCGGCGGCTGGTCCACGCCTCCCTCGCCGACGCGCCCCTCGCGCCCGCCTGGAAGCCGCGCGGCACCACGCTCGTCACCGGCGGTACGGGCGCCCTCGGCGCCCACGTCGCCCGCTGGCTCGCCGAGAACGGCGCCGAGCACCTGATCCTGACCAGCCGGCGCGGGGACGGCGCGCCCGGCGCCGCCGCACTCCGCCAGGAACTGGCCGCGCTCGGCGCCCGGGTCACGATCTCCGCCTGCGACATGGCCGACCGGGACGCCGTCGCCGCACTGCTGGCCTCCGTGCCCGCGGAGCAGCCGCTGACCGCCGTCGTGCACACCGCCGGCGTCCTCGACGACGGGGTGATCGACGGCCTGACGCCGGAGCGGTTCGCGACCGTACTCGCCCCCAAGGCGGACGCGGCGCTCACCCTCCACGAGCTGACCCGCGACCTGGACCTGTCGGCGTTCGTCCTGTTCTCCGGAGTCGCCGGCACCCTCGGTGACGCCGGGCAGGGCAACTACGCCGCCGCCAACTCCTACCTGGACGCGCTCGCCGAGCAGCGGTACGCCGACGGCCTGCCCGCCACCTCCGTGGCCTGGGGCCGCTGGGGCGACAGCGGACTGGCCGCGGGCGGCGCCATCGGCGAACGCCTCGACCGCGGCGGGGTGCCGGCCATGGCGCCGCGCTCCGCGATCCGGGCGCTCCAGCAGGCCCTGGACCACGCCGATCCGGCCGTGGCCGTCGCCGACATCCAGTGGGAGCGGTTCACGCCCGGCTACACCGCGGTGCGGCCCAGCCCGTTCCTCGGCGACCTGCCCGAGGTCCGCCGGCTCGCGCAGGCGGCCCCGGCCGCCGGCGACGGGGACGCGGGCGCGCCCGGGGCTCCGGGCGAGGCGCTGCGCCGACGGCTGACGGTGATGCCGCAGGCCGAACAGGCCCTGGCCGTACTGGAACTGGTGCGCACCCACGCGGCGACCGCGCTGGGCCACGCCGGTACCGACGAGGTGGGCGCGGGCCGCGCGTTCAAGGAGCTCGGCTTCGACTCCCTGATCGCCCTGGAACTGCGCAACCGCCTGAACGCCGCCACCGGGCTGAAGCTCCCGGCCACGCTGGTCTTCGACCACCCGACCCCGGCCGTCCTCGCCGACTTCCTGCGGGCCGAGATCGTCCAGGACGGAAGCGCCGCGGCCGCGCCCGGCATCGCGGAACTGGAGAAGCTCGAATCCGCGCTCTCCGTCCTCGACCCGGACGGCGGAACGCGCGCCGACATCGCCTCGCGCCTCCAGGCCCTCCTGGCGAAGTGGGGTGAACCCCAAGCCCATTCGAGCGGCGAGGCCGTGGCCGACAAGCTCCAGGAAGCCACGCCCGACGAGCTCTTCGACTTCATCGAGAACGAGCTCGGTATCTAGCACAGCGGACAGCAGGCAGTAACAGCACAAGGGTTTTGTGACGAGCATGGGTGAGGTTCCAATGGCGCAGCAGGCAGCGGATCAGGACAAGATCATCGGCTACCTGAAGCGGGTGACGGCCGATCTGCACCAGACGCGGCAGCGCCTGCGTGAGGTCGAGGACCGGGAGCCGGAGCCGATCGCCATCGTCGGCATGGCCTGCAGGTTCCCCGGCGGCATCCAGTCGCCGGAGGACCTGTGGGACCTGGTCGCGGGAAGTCGGGACGCCGTCACCGACTTCCCGACCGACCGCGGCTGGGACCTGGAGTCCCTGTACGACGCCGACCCCGACCAGCGGGGCACCTCGTACACCCGCGAGGGCGGATTCCTCGACGGGGTCGGCGAGTTCGACGCCGGCTTCTTCGGGATCAGCCCGCGCGAGACCCTCGGCATGGACCCGCAGCAGCGCCTGCTGCTGGAGACGTCCTGGGAGACCTTCGAACGCGCGGGCATCGACCCGGTGACCCTGCGCGGCAGCAAGGCCGGCGTGTTCATCGGCACCAACGGCCAGGACTACCCCGACCTGCTGCGCGACGGGGTGCCCCAGGGCGTCGAGCAGTACCTCCTCACCGGGAACGCCGCCAGCGTCGTCTCCGGCCGGCTCTCCTACACCTTCGGCCTGGAGGGCCCGGCGGTCACCGTCGACACCGCCTGCTCGGCCTCCCTCGTCGCCCTGCACCTCGCGGTGCAGGCGCTGCGCGGCGGCGAGTGCAACCTCGCCCTGGCGGGCGGTGTCACCGTCATGTCCAGCCCGCGCGCCTTCGTGCAGTTCAGCCGGCAGCGCGGGCTCGCCCCCGACGGCCGGTGCAAGCCCTTCGCCGACGGCGCCGACGGCACCGGCTGGGGCGAGGGCGTCGGCATGCTCCTCGTGGAGAAGCTCTCCGACGCCCGCCGCAACGGCCACCCCGTCCTCGCCGTGGTCCGCGGCTCCGCGATCAACCAGGACGGCGCCTCCAACGGCCTGACCGCGCCCAACGGCCCGGCCCAGCAGCGCGTCATCCGTCAGGCCCTGACCAATGCCGGGCTCACCCCGGCGCAGGTCGACGTCGTCGAGGCGCACGGCACCGGCACCACCCTCGGCGACCCCATCGAGGCCCAGGCCATCCTGGCCACCTACGGCCAGAACCGGCCCCAGGGCCGCCCGCTGTGGCTGGGCTCCATCAAGTCGAACATCGGCCACACCCAGGCCGCCGCCGGTGTCGCGGGCATCATCAAGATGGTCGAGGCGATGCGCCACGGCGTCCTGCCCGAGTCCCTGCACATCGACCAGCCGTCCAGCGCCGTCGACTGGGCCACCGGTGACGTCGCCCTGCTGGACCGGACCGTGCCCTGGCCCGAGACCGGCCAGCCGCGCCGCGCCGGCATCTCCTCCTTCGGCGTCAGCGGCACCAACGCCCACACCGTCATCGAGCAGGCCCCGCCCGTCGAGGCGCCGGCCGGGGCGGGGGAGAGCGGCCAGGCCGACTCCGCCGCCGAGGCCACCGACGCCGCCGCCGACGCCGCCACCGGTCCCGTACCGCTGCTCGTGTCGGGCCACGGCGACGAGGGCCTGCGCGCCCAGGCGGGCCGCCTCGCCGCCCACCTGCGCGCCCACCCCGGACTCGCCGCCGACCCCGCCTCCCTCACCGACCTCGGCCTTTCCCTCGCCACCAGCCGCTCCGCGCTGGACCGCCGGGCCGTCCTCTTCGGCACCGACCGCGAGCAGCTCCTCGCCGACCTCGACGCGCTCGCCGCCGGCGAGCAGCCCGCCACCGCCCTCGTCGGCGCCGTCGGCGAGGGCAACACCGCCTTCCTCTTCACCGGCCAGGGCAGCCAGCGACCCGGCATGGCCCGCGAGCTGTACACCACCCACCCCGTCTTCGCCCGCGCCCTCGACGCGGTCCGCGACGAACTCGACCGGCACCTCGAACGGCCCCTCTACGACGTCCTGTTCGCGGCCGAGGGCACCCCCGAGGCCGCCCTCCTCGACGCCACGGCCCACACCCAGGCCGCCCTCTTCGCCGTCGAGGTCGCCCTCTACCGCCAGCTCGAACAGTGGGGTGTGCGCGCCGACTTCCTCATCGGCCACTCCATCGGCGAACTCGCCGCCGCCCACGTCTCCGGCGTCCTGACCCTGCCCGACGCCGCAGCCCTCGTCGCCGCCCGCGGCCGCCTGATGCAGGCCCTGCCGGCCGGCGGCGCGATGATCGCGGTCGAGGCCACCGAGGACGAGGTCACCCCGCTCCTCACCGACCGGATCTCCATCGCCGCCGTCAACGGACCCCGCTCCGTGGTCGTCTCGGGCGACGAGGACGCCGCGCTGGAACTCGCCGAGACCCTGCGCGCCCGCGGCCGCCGCACCAAGCGGCTCACCGTCAGTCACGCCTTCCACTCGCCGCTCATGGACGGCATGCTCGACGCGTTCCGCGAGGCCGCCGAAGCCGTCTCCTACGCGCCGCCGGTCATCCCGATCGTCTCCAACCTCACCGGCGCCTCCGTCACCGCCGAGGAGATCTGCACCCCCGACTACTGGGTCCGCCACGTCCGCGAGGCCGTCCGCTTCCTCGACGGCGTACGCGGCCTGGCCGCGCTCGGCGTCACCACCTTCGTCGAGGTCGGCCCCGGCGGGGTCCTCACCGCCCTCGCACAGGACTGCCTCACCGGCCAGGACGGCGAGGACACCCCCGAGGGCCTCGTCTTCGTACCCGCCCTGCGCGCCGACCGCCCCGAGCCGGCCGCGTTCGCCGCCGCCGTCGCCCGGGCCCACGTCCACGGTGTCGCGGTGGACTGGTCCGCCGTCTTCGCCGGGCGCGGCGGCACCCGCGTCGACCTGCCCACGTACGCCTTCCAGCGCCGCCTGTACTGGCCCGAGCCGCCCACCGCCTGGGCGGGCGACGTCACCGCGGCCGGCATCGGCTCCGCCGACCACCCGCTGCTCGGCGCGGCCATCACCCTGGCCGACGGCGACGGCTTCCTCTTCACCGGCCGGCTCTCCCTGGCCACCCACCCCTGGCTCGCCGACCACACCGTCATGGACACCGTGCTGCTGCCCGGCACGGCCTTCGTCGAACTCGCCCTCCAGGCCGGCGAACACACCGGCTGCGAACTCCTCGACGAACTCACCCTCCAGGCGCCCCTGGCACTGCCCCCGCACGGCGGCGTCCAGATCCAGCTCGCCGTCGGCGCGCCCGACGCCGACGGACGGCGCTCCCTGACCCTGCACTCCCGGCCCGAGGACGCGGCCGACGACACCTGGGGCGAAGGCGCCTGGACCCGCCACGCCACCGGCACCCTGGCCCGCGCCGCCCGCGACGCGTCCGGCACCGGCGCCGACCTCGCCGTCTGGCCCCCGCGGGACGCCACCGCCGTGCCCGTCGAGGGCCTCTACGACTTCCTCTCCGCCTCCGGCTTCGCCTACGGGCCCGTCTTCCAGGGCCTGACCGGCGCCTGGCAGCGCGCCGACGAGGTCTTCGCCGAGGTCCGGCTGCCCGAACAGGCACACGCCGACACGGCCCTCTTCGGCCTGCACCCGGCCCTCCTCGACGCCGCCCTGCACGCGGTCGGCATGGGCTCCCTGCTGGAGGACACCGAGCACGGCCGGCTGCCCTTCTCCTGGAGCGGCGTCACCCTGCACGCCGTCGGCGCCCGCTCCCTGCGCGTCCGCCTCGCCCCGGCCGGCCAGGACACCGTCCGCGTCGACCTCGCCGACGAGACCGGCGCCCCCGTCGCCACCGTGGCCGCCCTGCTGCTGCGCCCCGTCACCCCCGACCAGGTCCGCGCGGCCCGCACCGCCTTCCACGACTCGCTGTTCCACGTCGAGTGGAGCCCCCTGACCCTGCCGGCCGCCACCACCGTCGCCCCCGCCCAGTGGGCCCTGCTCGGCGCCGGGGCCGGCCCGCGCTTCACCGCCGTGCTGCCCACCGCCACCGCCCACCCCGACCTCGCCGCCCTCGCCGCCGCCATCGAGGCCGGCGGCCCCGTACCGCAGGCCGTGGTCGTCCCGCTGCCCGCCGCCGACGGCCCCGCGCGCACCCCCGTCGACGCCGCACTGCCCGCAGCCGTCGGCGAAGCCCTGCACCACGCCCTGGACCTGGCCCAGGCCTGGCTGGCCGACGACCGCCTGGCCGGCTCCCGGCTGGTGTTCGTCACCCAAGGCGCCGTCGCCACCACCCCCGCCGCCGACGTGCCCGACCTGGCGCACGCCCCGCTGTGGGGCCTGCTGCGCTCCGCCCAGTCCGAACACCCCGACCGCTTCGTCCTGATCGACCTGGACGAGCGCGAGGAGTCCCTGCGCGCCCTGCCCGCCGCCCTGGCGACCGGCGAGGCGCAGCTCGCCCTGCGCGAGGGCCGCGCCGTCGTACCCCGCCTCGGCCGGGTGCCCGCGCTCCCCGCCGCCGAAGGCCAGGAGGCCCGCCCGCTCGACCCCGATGGCACCGCCCTGGTCACCGGCGCCACCGGCACCCTCGGCGGGCTCGTCGCCCGCCACCTCGTCACCGGGCACGGCGTCCGCCGCCTGCTGCTGACCAGCCGCCGCGGCGAGGCCGCCGCCGGCGCCGGAGAGCTGCTCGCCGAACTGCGCGCGCTCGGCGCCGAGGTGACGCTGGCCGCCTGCGACGCCGCCGACCGCGAGGCCCTCGCCGCGCTGCTGGCATCCGTACCGGCCGAGCACCCGCTGACCGCCGTCGTCCACACCGCCGGCGTCCTCGACGACGGCATCCTCGAAGCGCTCACCGCCGAGCGCGTCGACCGCGTCCTGCCCGCCAAGGTGGACGCCGCCGTGCACCTGCACGAACTGACCCAGGGCCTCGACCTGGCCGCGTTCGTCCTGTTCTCCGCCGCCGCCGGCACCCTCGGCGCGGCGGGCCAGGCCAACTACGCCGCCGCCAACACCTTCCTCGACGCCCTCGCCCACCGCCGCCGCGCCGAAGGCCTGCCCGCCACCGCGCTCGCCTGGGGCCTGTGGGCCGAGCGCAGCGGCATGACCGGCGACCTCGCCGACGCCGACCTGGAACGCATCTCCCGCGCCGGCGTCGCCGCCCTGTCCTCCGCCGAGGGCCTCGCCCTCATGGACACCGCCCGCGCCGTGGGCGAGCCCACCGCCGTCCCCATGCACCTCGACCTGGCCGCCCTGCGCCAGGCCGACGCGAGCATGGTGCCGCCGCTGCTGCGCGGCCTGGTCCGGCCCGCCGCCCGCCGCACCGCGGCCGACCCGGGCGCCGCCCCCGCCGACGGCCTCGCCGAGCGGCTCCTGCCGCTGACCGCCGCCGAACGCGACCGGCTGCTGCTCGCCACCGTCCGCGTCCAGGTCGCCGCGGTCCTCGGCTTCCCCGGCCCCGACGCCGTCGACCCCGGCCGCGCCTTCAAGGAACTCGGCTTCGACTCGCTCACCGCCGTCGAGCTGCGCAACCGCCTCGGCTCCGCCACCGGCGTCCGGCTGCCCGCCACCCTCGTCTTCGACTACCCCACCCCGAACGCCCTCGCCGCGTTCCTGCGCACCGAACTCCTCGGCGACCGGGCCGCCCCCGCCGCGCCCACCACCGCCGGCGCCCCGGCCGTCGCCGACGAGCCCATCGCCATCGTCGCCATGGCCTGCCGCTACCCCGGCGGGGTCAGCACCCCCGAGGAGCTGTGGCAGCTCGTCGCCGGCTCCGTCGACGCGATCTCCGACTTCCCCACGGACCGCGGCTGGAACCTCGACGGGCTCTACGACTCCGACCCCGGCCGCGCCGGCACCTCGTACACCCGTACCGGCGGCTTCCTGCACGACGCCGCCGACTTCGACCCGGACCTCTTCGGCATCAACCCGCGCGAGGCCCTGGCCATGGACCCGCACCAGCGGCTCCTGCTGGAGACCTCCTGGGAGGCGTTCGAGCGGGCCGGACTCGACCCCTCGTCGCTGCGCGGCAGCCGCACCGGCGTCTTCGCCGGCGTCATGTACCACGACTACCTGACCCGCCTCCCCGCCGTCCCCGAGGGCCTGGAGGGCTACCTCGGCACCGGCACTGCCGGCAGCGTCGCCTCCGGCCGCATCTCGTACACCTTCGGCCTGGAGGGCCCCGCCGTCACCATCGACACGGCCTGCTCCTCCTCCCTCGTCGCCCTGCACCTGGCCGCCCAGGCCCTGCGCAGCGGCGAGTGCGACATGGCGCTCGCCGGCGGCGTCACCGTCATGTCCACCCCGGACACCTTCATCGACTTCAGCCGCCAGCGCGGCCTGTCCACCGACGGCCGCTGCAAGTCCTTCTCCGCCGACGCCGACGGCACCGGATGGGCCGAGGGCGCCGGCATGATCCTCGTCGAGCGCCTGTCCGACGCCCGCCGCAACGGCCACCCCGTGCTCGCCGTCGTCCGCGGCACCGCCGTCAACCAGGACGGCGCCTCCAACGGTCTCACCGCCCCCAACGGCCCCTCGCAGCAGCGCGTCATCCGCGAGGCCCTGGCCCACGCGGGCCTGACCGCCGCCGACGTCGACGCCGTCGAGGCGCACGGCACCGGCACGACCCTCGGCGACCCCATCGAGGCGCAGGCCCTCCTCGCCACCTACGGCCAGGGCCGCCCCGGGGACCGGCCGCTGCGCCTGGGCTCCATCAAGTCGAACATCGGCCACACCCAGGCCGCCGCCGGCGCCGCCGGCATCATCAAGATGGTCCAGGCGATGCGCCACGGCGTCCTGCCCGCGTCCCTGCACATCGGCGAGCCCTCCCCGCACATCGACTGGACCGCCGGCGCCGTCGAGCTGCTCACCGAAGCCGCCGCCTGGCCCGAGACGGACCGTCCGCGCCGCGCCGGCATCTCCTCCTTCGGCGTCAGCGGCACCAACGCCCACGTCATCATCGAGCAGCCGCCGCTGGAGCAGACCGACGAGGGCGAGGCGGGCCCCGGCACGGCCCCGCTCACCGAGGGGACCCCGCTCCCCTTCGTACTCGCCGGGCGTACCCCCGACGCGCTGCGCGCCCAGGCCGCCCGCCTCGCCGGCCACCTCGCCGCCCACCCCGAAGCCGCCCCCGCCGACGTGGCGTTCTCCCTGGCCACCACCCGTACCGCGCTGGACCGCCGGGCCGCCGTCGTCGCCGGGGACCGCGACGAGCTGCTGGCCGCGCTCACCGCGCTCGCCGAGGGCAAGGACGCCGCCCGGCTCGTGCGGCACGACACCGCCGACGGCCGCCTCGCCGTCCTCTTCACCGGACAGGGCAGCCAGCGCCCCGGCACGGGCCGCGAACTGTACGCCGCCCAACCGGTCTTCGCCGCCGCCCTCGACGAGGCCTGCGCCGCGCTCGACCCGCACCTCGAACAGCCCCTCAAGGACGTCCTGTTCGCCGAGGACGCCGAGCTGCTGAACCGGACCGGCTACACCCAGCCCGCCCTGTTCGCCCTGGAGACCGCGCTCTACCGGCTCGTCGAATCCTGGGGGGTGCGGCCCGACTTCGTATCCGGCCACTCCATCGGCGAGATCACCGCCGCGCACGTCGCGGGCGTCCTCACCCTGCCCGACGCGGCGAAGCTGGTCGCCGCCCGCGGCCGCCTCATGGAGGAACTCCCGGCCGGCGGGGCGATGATCGCGCTGAGCGCCACGGAGGACGAGGTCCGGCCGCTGCTGGCCGGCCACGAGGACCGGATCGGCATCGCCGCGGTCAACTCCGCCGCCGCCGTCGTCATCTCCGGCGAGGAGGACCTCGCCCTGGAGATCGCCGCCGAATTCGAGCGCCGCGGCCGCCAGACCAAGCGGCTCACCGTCAGCCACGCCTTCCACTCCCCGCTGATGGACGGCATGCTCGACGCCTTCCGCGACGTCGCCGCCTCGCTCACCTACCACGCGCCCACCCTCCCCGTCGTCACCCACCTCACCGGCGCCGTCGCGGGCGAGGAGCTGCGCACCCCCGAACACTGGGTCGCCCACGTCCGCGAAGCCGTCCGCTTCCTCGACGGCATCCGCACCCTGGACGCCGAACGCGTCACCACCTACCTCGAACTGGGCCCGCAGGGCGTCCTGTCGGGCCTCGGCCGCGACTGCCTCGGCGACACCGACACCGGCTCCGAGTCCGACGCCGTGTTCGTCCCGGCCCTGCGCCGCGACCGCGGCGAGGCCGAGGCGCTCGCCGCCGCCGTCGCCGCCCTCCACACCCGGGCCGTCCCGCTCGACTGGTCCGCGTACTTCGCCGCCACCGGCGCCCGCCGGACCGACCTGCCCACGTACGCCTTCCAGCGGCGCCGGTTCTGGCTCGAAGCGCCCGCCGGCTTCATCGGCGACGTCGAATCGGCCGGTCTGGGCGCCGCCCACCACCCGCTGCTCGGCGCCGCCGTACCGCTCGCCGACGGCGAGGGCTTCCTCTTCACCGGCCGGCTCTCCCTCGACACCCACCCCTGGCTCGCCGACCACGCCGTCATGGGCACCGTCCTGCTGCCCGGCACCGCCTTCGTCGAGCTGGCCATCCGCGCCGGCGACCAGGCCGGCTGCGACGTCCTGGAAGAACTCACCCTCGAAGCGCCGCTGGTCCTGGCCCCGCACACCGCCGTCCGCCTCCAGATCGTCGTCGGCGCCCCCGACCGCGACGGCCGCCGCACCCTCGACCTGTACTCCGGCGACCCGGACGCCGCCGACGACGAGCCGTGGACCCGGCACGCCGCGGGCGTCCTCGCCACCGGCGCCCCGCGCCCCGCCTTCGACCTCGCCGCCTGGCCCCCGCCCGGCGCCGAAGCCGTCACCGTCGATGGCCTGTACGAGCACCTCGGCCAGGGCGGATTCGCCTACGGGCCCGTCTTCCAGGGCCTGCGCGCCGCCTGGACCCTCGGCGAGGACGTCTACGCCGAGGTCGCCCTGCCCGAGGGCCTCCAGACGGAGGCCGCCCGGTTCGGCCTGCACCCGGCCCTCCTCGACGCCGCCCTGCACGCCACCTTCGTCAGGCCCACCACCGACGGCGACCGCCCGGCCGGACTGCCCTTCTCCTGGCGCGGCGTGTCCCTGCACGCCGTCGGCGCGGCCGCCCTGCGGGTGCGCCTCACCGCCGAGGGGGAGGACGCCCTCACCCTCCAGCTGGCCGACACCACCGGCGCACCCGTCGCCGCCGTCGACCACCTGATCGTGCGGCCCGTCTCCGCCGACCGGCTCGCCGGCGCCCCGCGCACCGCCCACCACGAGTCGCTGTTCCGCATCGACTGGGCCACCCTGCCGCTGCCCGCCGCCACCGGGGCAGCGGCCGAGGACACCGCCTGGGCCGTCCTCGCCACCGGCACCGCCAGCGACGCCGACGCCGATACCGCCACCGCGCTGCCCGGCCGGCCGCACGCCGACCTCGCGGCCCTCGCCGCCGCCCTCGACGCCGGCACCCCGGCCCCCGCGTACGTCCTCGCCCCCCTGCCGTCCGCGACGGCACGGGAGCTCACCCCGGACGCCGTCCGCGCCGCCACGCACCACGCCCTCGCCCTCGTCCAGGGCTGGCTCGCCGACGACCGCTTCGCCGACTCCCGGCTGGTGTTCGTCACCCGGGGCGCCGTCGCCACCCAGGGCGACTGGGACCTCACCGACCCCGTCCACGCCCCCGTCTGGGGCCTGGTCCGCTCCGCGCAGGCCGAGAACCCCGACCGCTTCGTCCTGGCCGACCTCGACGGCGACACCCCCACCGA
Organism: Streptomyces sp. NPDC004667; assembly: GCF_040609475.1. Taxonomy (NCBI): domain Bacteria; kingdom Bacillati; phylum Actinomycetota; class Actinomycetes; order Kitasatosporales; family Streptomycetaceae; genus Streptomyces; species Streptomyces sp. NPDC004667. The sequence continues at coordinate 54,592 of NZ_JBEXKC010000034.1, forward strand.
GCTCCTCACCGCCGCCCTGGCCACCGGCGAGCCCCAGTTCGCGGTCCGCCGCGGCACCGTCCACGCCCCGCGCCTCGCCCGGGTCCCCGCCACCACCCCGCTGACCCCGCCCGCCGACGGCTCCGCCTGGCGCATGGACATCGAGGACAAGGGCACCCTCGACCACCTCACCCTGCTGCCGAGCCCCGAGTCCGAGGCCCCGCTGGAGCCCGGCCAGGTCCGCGTCGCGGTCCGCGCCGCCGGCCTCAACTTCCGCGACGTCCTCAACGCCCTCGGCATGTACCCCGGCGACCCGGGCCTGATGGGCAGCGAAGGCGCCGGCACCGTCGTGGAGACCGGCCCCGGCGTCACGGACCTCGCCCCCGGCGACCGCGTCATGGGCATGCTGCCCGGCGCCTTCGGCCCGCTGGCCGTCGTCGACCGGCGCATGATCGCCCCCATGCCCGAGGGCTGGACCTTCGCCGAGGCCGCGGCCGTACCGATCGTCTTCATGACGGCCTACTACGCCCTCCACGACCTCGCCGGCCTGCGCCGCGGCGAGACCCTCCTCGTGCACGCCGCCGCCGGCGGCGTCGGCATGGCCGCCGTCCAGCTCGCCCGCCACTGGGGCGCCGACGTCTACGCCACCGCCAGCCCCGCCAAGTGGGACACCCTGCGCGGACTCGGCCTGACCGACGACCGGATCGCCTCCTCCCGCACCCTCGACTTCGAGGACACCTTCCGGACGGCCACCGACGGCCGCGGCGTCGACGTCGTCCTGGACTCCCTCGCCCGCGAGTTCGTCGACGCCTCACTGCGGCTCCTGCCGCGCGGCGGCCGCTTCGTGGAGATGGGCAAGACCGACGTCCGCGACCCCCAGGACGTCGCCCACGCCCACCCCGGCGTCTCCTACCAGGCGTTCGACCTCACCGAAGCCGGCCTCGACCGCATCCAGGAGATGCTCACCGAGCTCCTCGGCCTCTTCGAATCCGGCGCCCTGCACGCCATCCCGGTCTCCGCCTGGGACCTGCGCCAGGCGCCCGAGGCGTTCCGCTACCTCAGCCAGGCCCGCCACACCGGCAAGATCGTGCTGACCGTGCCCGCCGCCTGGAACCCCGAGGGCACCGTCCTCATCACCGGCGGCACCGGCACACTGGGCGCCCTCGTGGCCCGGCACGCCGTCACCGCCCGGGGAGCCCGCCGCCTGGTCCTCACCAGCCGCCGCGGTGAACGGGCCGCCGGCGCCGCCGAACTCGCCGCCGAACTGCGCGCGCTCGGCGCCGAGGTCACCATCGCCGCCTGCGACGCCGCCGACCGCGAGGCCCTCGCCGCGCTGCTGGCATCCGTACCGGCCGAGCACCCGCTGACCGCCGTCGTCCACACCGCCGGCGTCCTCGACGACGGCATCGCCGAAGCCCTCACCCCCGAACGGGTCGACCGCGTCCTGCGCCCCAAGGCCGACGCCGCCCTCCACCTGCACGAACTGACCCGCCGGCTCGACCTGGCCGACTTCGTGCTCTTCTCCTCCGCCGCGGGCACCTTCGGCGGCGCCGGCCAGGCCAACTACGCGGCCGCGAACGTCTTCCTCGACGCCCTCGCCCGCCACCGCCAGGCCCACGGCCTGCCCGCCACCGCCCTCGGCTGGGGCCTGTGGGCCGAGGCCAGCGGCATGACCGGCGAGCTCGACAGCGCCGACAAGGACCGCATGACGCGCTCCGGCGTCCTCGGCCTCTCCTCCGAGGAGGGCCTCGCCCTCCTCGACACCGCCCACCGCACCGGCGACGCCCACCTCGTCCCCATGCAGCTCGACCTCGCGCCGCTGCGCCAGGCCGACGCGAGCATGGTCCCCGCCCTGCTGCGGGGCCTGGTCCGCGCCCCCGCCCGCCGCGCCGTCGAAGCCACCTCCGCCGGCACCGGAACCCCGCTGGTGGAACGGCTCGTACGACTGCCCGAGAGCGAGCGGGACGCACTCCTGCTCGACCTCGTACGCGACCAGGTCGCCGCAGTCCTCGGCCACGCCACCCCCGACGCCGTCGAACCCGGCCGCGCCTTCAAGGACCTCGGCTTCGACTCGCTGACCGCCGTCGAGTTCCGCAACCGCCTCGGCGCCACCGCCGGTGTCCGCCTGCCCGCCACCCTCGTCTTCGACTACCCGACCCCGACCGTCCTGGCCGGCTACCTCAAGGACGAACTCCTCGGCTCCGCGGCCGCCGCCGCGATCCTCCCGGCGCACACGGCCGCCGCCGAGGCCGACGACCCCATCGCCATCGTCGCCATGAGCTGCCGCTTCCCCGGCCGCGTCCGCAGCCCCGAGGACCTGTGGGAGCTCCTCGCCGAAGGACGCGACGGCATCGCCGACCTCCCCGCCGACCGCGGCTGGGACACCGAGGCGCTCTACGACCCCGACCCCGACAGCCCCGGCACCTCGTACGCCCGCGAAGGCGGCTTCGTCTACGACGCCCACCACTTCGACCCCTCCTTCTTCGGGATCAACCCCCGCGAGGCCCTCGCCATGGACCCGCAGCAGCGCCTGCTGCTGGAAACCTCCTGGGAGGCCTTCGAACGGGCCGGGATCGACCCGACGGGCCTGCGCGGACAGCAGGTCGGCGTCTTCGTCGGCCAGATGCACAACGACTACGTGTCCCGCCTCAACACCGTCCCCGAGGGCGTCGAGGGCTACCTCGGCACCGGCGGCTCCAGCAGCATCGCCTCAGGCCGGGTCTCCTACACCTTCGGCTTCGAGGGCCCCGCCGTCACCGTCGACACCGCCTGCTCCTCCTCGCTGGTCGCCCTGCACCTCGCGGCCCAGGCGCTGCGCGCCGGCGAGTGCTCGATCGCCCTGGCCGGCGGCGTCACCATCATCACCACCCCCGACGTCTTCACCGAGTTCAGCCGCCAGCGCGGCCTCGCCGCCGACGGCCGTTGCAAGCCCTTCGCCGCCGCCGCCGACGGCACCGCCTGGGGCGAGGGCGTCGGCATGCTCCTCGTCGAGCGGCTCTCCGACGCCCGCCGCAACGGCCACCAGGTCCTCGCCGTGGTCCGCGGCACCGCCGTCAACCAGGACGGCGCCAGCAACGGCCTCACGGCGCCCAACGGCCCGGCCCAGCAGCGCGTCATCCGCCAGGCCCTCGCCAACTCCGGCCTGACCGCCGCCGACGTGGACGCGGTCGAGGCCCACGGCACCGGCACCCGCCTCGGCGACCCCATCGAGGCACAGGCCCTGCTCGCCACCTACGGCCAGGACCGGCCCGAGGGCAACCCCCTGTGGCTGGGCTCGATCAAGTCCAACTTCGGCCACACGCAGGCCGCCGCCGGTGTCGCGGGCATCATCAAGATGGTCATGGCGATGCGCCACGGCGTCCTGCCCGAGACCCTGCACGTGGACGAGCCGTCCCCGCACGTCGACTGGACGGCGGGCGCGGTCTCGCTGCTCACCGAGCAGCGCGCGTGGCCCGAGACGGGCCGGCCGCGCCGCGCGGGCATCTCCTCCTTCGGCATGAGCGGCACCAACGCCCACGCCATCGTGGAACTCCCCGAAGCGCCGGCCGGATCCGTCGGGTCCGCCGCCGAGACCCCGGCCGCCCCGGCCGCGCCCCGGACGGCCCTCCCCTGGCACCTGAGCGCCCGCACTCCCGACGCCCTGCGCGCCCAGGGAGAGCGGCTCCTCGCCCACCTGGAGGCCCACCCGGAGGCGGAACCCGTCTCCATCGGGCACGCGTTGGCGACGACCCGGGCCGTCTTCGAGCACCGCGCCACCGTGGTCGCCCCGGACCGCGACGGCTTCCGCGCCGGCCTGACGGCCCTCGCGGAGGGCCGCACGGCTGCGGGCCTGGCCCTGGGCTCACCGGCGGCGGGGGAGAAGCTCGCCTTCCTGTTCACGGGTCAGGGCAGCCAGCGCTTGGGGATGGGGCGCGAGCTGTATGACGCCTACCCGGTGTTCGCGACCGCCCTGGACGAGGTGTGTGAGCGGCTGGAACTCCCGCTGAAGGAGGCGCTGTTCGGTTCGGATGCCGCCCTGCTGGACCGTACGGAGTACGCCCAGCCGGCGCTGTTCGCCGTCGAGGTGGCGCTGTTCCGGCTGCTGGAGTCGTGGGGTGTGAAGCCGGACTTCCTGTCCGGTCATTCGGTCGGTGAGATCGCTGCCGCGCATGTGGCGGGTGTGCTGTCGCTGGAGGACGCGTGCACGCTGGTCGAGGCGCGCGGGCGGCTGATGCAGGCCCTGCCCGCCGGTGGTGTGATGATCGCTCTGGAGGCTTCGGAGGACGAGGTCCTGCCGCTGCTGACGGACCGGGTGAGCATCGCCGCGGTCAACGGTCCGCGTTCGGTTGTGATCGCCGGTGACGAGGACGCGGCGACGGCCGTCGTGGGGTCGTTCGCGGACCGGAAGTCCAAGCGGCTGACGGTGAGCCATGCGTTCCACTCGCCTCACATGGACGGGATGCTGGACGGGTTCCGCCAGGTTGTGGCCGGGCTGACGTACGGTGCCCCGCAGATTCCGGTGGTGTCGAACCTGACCGGTGCCCTGGTCTCGGCTGAGATGGGTTCGGCGGAGTTCTGGGTGCGGCACGTCCGTGAGGCGGTCCGCTTCCTGGACGGTGTCCGTGCCCTGGAGGCCGCGGGCGTGACCACGTACGTCGAGCTCGGGCCCGACGGGGTGCTGTCCGCGATGGCGCAGGCCTGCCTGGCCGACGACACCGGCACCGCCGCCTTCGTACCCACCCTCCGCTCCGGCCGCGACGAGGCCGAGACGCTGCTCTCGGCCCTCTCCACCGCCTATGTGCGCGGTACCGCCGTCGACTGGGCGGCGTTCTACCGCCCGCTCGGCGCACGCCCCGTCGACCTGCCGACGTACGCCTTCCAGCGCGGCGTCTACTGGCTTGACGCCGGCCGCGCGGACGGCGACGTCACGGCGGCGGGACTCGGCACCGCCGACCACCCGTTGCTCGGAGCCGAGGTCCAACTCCCCGACTCCGACGGCCACCTCTTCACCGGCCGCCTGTCGCTGACCACCCACCCCTGGCTCGGGGACCACCGCGTCATGGGCGCGGCCCTCCTGCCCGGTACGGCCTTCGTCGAGCTGGCGCTCCGGGCCGGCGAGCACGTCGGCTGCGACCTGGTCGACGAACTCACCCTCGAAGCCCCCCTGGTGCTGCCCGAACAGGGCGGCGTACAGCTGCGGCTGGCCGTCGGCGCCGCCGACCCGTCGGGCCGTCGCCGCAGCCTCGCCCTCCACTCCCGCCCCGAGGGCGCGGACACGGACGCGCCGTGGACGCGGCACGCCGTCGGTGTGCTCGCGGCCGGGGCCGAACCGGCCCCGCAGGACGTCACCGAGTGGCCGCCCGTCGGCGCGGAGCCCGTCGAGGTGGCGGGCCTGTACGAGGGCCTCGCGGACTCCGGCTTCGGCTACGGCCCGGTGTTCCAGGGCCTGCGGGCCGCCTGGCGGCACGACGGCGCGTACTACGCCGAGGTCGCCCTCCCCGAGGGAGCCGCCGACGAGGCAGGCCGGTTCGGCCTGCACCCGGCCCTCCTCGACGCGGCCCTGCACGCGCTCGGACTGCGCGAGTCGGAGTCGGGCAGCGGCGAAGGACGGCTGCCGTTCTCCTGGTCCGGAGTCTCCCTCCACGCGGTCGGCGCCGCCGAGCTGCGCGTCCGCCTGACCACCGCCCGGAACGGCGAGGTGGCCATCGCCATCGCCGACGCCGCTGGAGCCCCGGTGGCCTCGGTCGCCGGCCTGGCCCTGCGGTCCGTGAGCCGCGACCAGCTGAACACCGCCCCCGACCTGACCCGCGACGCCCTGTTCCGCATGGAGTGGACCGAGTCCGCCTCGCCGGCCGGTTCCTTCGAGGACTGGTCCCTGTGGGGCGAGGGCGACGGGACCGCCGCCGCGACGGTGGTGTCCTGCCTGGAGCCCGTCGACGGGGACGTGGCCGCTGCCGTGCACGCCGAGACCAGCCGGGTGCTGGAGCTGCTCCAGGAGTGGCAGGCGGCCGATCGGCCCGCCGATTCGCGCCTGGTGTTCCTGACGCGGGGTGCGGTGGAGGCCGTGCCGGGTGAGGGTGTGTCGGACCTGGTCCACGCTCCGGTACGGGGCCTGGTGCGGTCGGCGCAGTCGGAGAACCCGGGGCGGATCGTCCTGGTGGACGTGGATGCCGATGCCGAGGTGGAGCAGGCGCTCTCCTCCGCGCTGGCCTCGGGTGAGTCCGAGGTGGCGGTGCGTGGCGGTTCGGTGCTGGTGCCGAGGCTGGCGCGGGCTGCGGTCGTGGCTGACGCGGCTCCTGCGTGGGATGCCGAGGGCACGGTCCTCGTCACGGGTGCGAGTGGTTCGCTGGGTGGCCTGTTCGCCCGGCACCTGGTGGCCGAGCACGGCGTACGCCACCTGCTGTTGGTGAGCCGTCGTGGTGAGGCGGCCTCGGGTGCCGTCGAGTTGTCGGCGGAGCTGGCTGAGCTGGGTGCGGAGGTGGCGTGGGCGGCGTGTGACGTGGCCGACCGGGAGGCGCTGGCCGCCGTCCTGGCCGCGATCCCGGCCGAGCGTCCGTTGTCGGCGGTCGTGCACACGGCCGGTGTTCTGGACGACGGAGTTGTCGGCTCTCTGACGGCTGAGCGGTTGTCGGCGGTGTTGCGTCCGAAGGTGGACGCGGCGTGGAACCTGCACGAGCTGACCGCCGGTCTCGACCTGTCCGCGTTCGTCCTGTTCTCGTCGGCCGCTGGTGTGTTCGGCGGCGCGGGCCAGGCCAACTACGCGGCTGCCAACACCTTCCTGGACGCCCTCGCCGCCCACCGTCGGGCCCAGGGCCTGGCCGCCACCTCCCTCGCCTGGAGCCTGTGGACCGGTGTCGGCGGCATGGGCGGCGACCTCGCCGAGGGCGACCGCGAGCGCATCAACCGCGGGGGCATCGGCGTCCTGTCGCCTGAGACGGGCCTCGCCCTCTTCGACGCGGCCGGCCGCACGGCCGAACCGCTGCTCGTGTCCGTCCCGCTCGACCTGGCCGCCCTCCGCGCGCAGGCCCGGAGCGGAATGGTTCCTCACCTGCTGCGCGGGCTGGTCCGCGTACCGGCCCGCCGGGCTGCGGGTGGAGCGGGTGCCACGGCCGACGGGTCCGCGCTGCGCACCCGGCTGGTGGCGCTGCCGGCGGCCGAGCGCGAACAGGAGCTGCTGGACCTGGTCCGGGCCGAGGTGGCCGCCGTACTCGGGCACGCCTCGACCGACGAGGTGCCGGCCGACCGGGCGTTCAAGGAGCTCGGCTTCGACTCCCTGACCTCCGTCGAGCTGCGCAACCGGCTCGGCGCCGCCACCGGCGAGCGGCTGCCCGCCACGCTGGTCTTCGACTACCCGACGCCGAACGCCCTCGCCGCCTACCTGCGCACCGAAGTCCTCGCGCTGGCCGGGGACGGGGAGCCGGACGACGCCGCTGCCTCCCTGCCGGCCACCCCGGGAGCCTCGTTCCAGGACGACCCGATCGCGATCGTCGGCATGAGCTGCCGTTACCCCGGAGGGGTCGAGACCCCCGAGGACCTGTGGCGCCTGGTGCTCGGTGGCGTCGACGCCATCTCGGAGTTCCCGCAGGGCCGTGGCTGGGACCTGGAGTCGCTGTACGACCCGGACCCGGACGGCAAGGGCACCAGCTACACCCGCTCGGGCGGCTTCCTCCACGACGCGGGCCGCTTCGACCCGGCGTTCTTCGGGATCTCGCCGCGCGAGGCCGTGGCGATGGACCCGCAGCAGCGGCTGCTGCTGGAGACCTCCTGGGAGGCCTTCGAGCGGGCCGGCATCGACCCGGCCTCCATGCGCGGCAGCCGGACCGGCGTGTTCGCGGGCATCATGTACCACGACTACGCCACCCGGATCACGTCCGTGCCCGACGGCGTAGAGGGCTACCTCGGCACCGGCAACTCCGGCAGCATCGCCTCCGGCCGCGTCTCGTACGCGTTCGGTCTGGAGGGCCCGGCGGTCACCGTCGACACCGCGTGTTCCTCCTCCCTCGTCGCCCTGCACTGGGCGATCCAGGCCCTGCGCAACGGCGAGTGCTCGATGGCACTGGCCGGCGGTGTCACGGTCATGTCCACGCCCGGCACCTTCACCGAGTTCAGCCGCCAGCGCGGCCTGGCCGCCGACGGCCGCATCAAGTCCTTCGCCGCCGCCGCCGACGGCACCAGCTGGGCCGAGGGTGCGGGCATGCTGCTCGTGGAGCGCCTGTCCGACGCCCGCCGCAACGGGCACCCGGTGCTCGCGGTGGTCCGCGGCTCGGCGATCAACCAGGACGGCGCCTCCAACGGCCTGACCGCCCCCAACGGCCCGTCCCAGCAGCGCGTCATCCGCCAGGCCCTCGCCTCCGGCGGACTGACCAGCGACCTGATCGACGTGGTCGAGGCGCACGGCACCGGTACGACCCTCGGTGACCCGATCGAGGCGCAGGCCCTGCTGGCCACCTACGGGCGGGAGCGCGCGGCGGACGAGCCGCTGCTGCTGGGCTCGATCAAGTCCAACATGGGCCACACGCAGGCCGCCGCCGGTGTCGCCGGCGTGATCAAGATGATCATGGCGATGCGGCACGGCGTCCTGCCCAAGACCCTGCACGTGGACGAGCCCACCCCGCACGTGGACTGGGAGGACGGCGCCGTCACCCTGCTGACGGAGGCCGTGCCGTGGCCGGAGACCGGGCGTCCGCGCCGGGCCGGCGTGTCCTCGTTCGGCATCAGCGGCACCAACGCCCACACCATCATCGAGCAGGCCCCGGACGAGGTCGGGGCGAGCGCGCCCGAGGCCGCGACGGCGCCCGTGCTGCCCTACGTATTGTCCGCGAAGTCGGCGGACGCCCTGCGCGGCCAGGCGGCCCGCCTGCGCACGCACCTGGAGGACGCCCCCGCGTCGGCCGTGGCGGACGTGGCCTTCTCGCTGGCCACGCGCCGTGCCGCGTTCGACCACCGAGCGGTGGTCGTGGCGGAGGGCCGGGAGGAACTGCTGCGCGGCCTGGCCGCGCTGGCGGACGGCGACGTGTCCGCTGCCGGGGTCACGAGCGGCACCGTGGGCGCCGCCGGAGCCGGAAAGCTGGCCTTCCTGTTCACGGGGCAGGGCAGCCAGCGCCTGGGGATGGGGCGTGAGCTGTATGACGCCTTCCCGGTGTTCGCCGCCGCGCTGGACGCGGTGTGCGAGCGGCTGGAACTCCCGCTGAAGGAAGCGCTGTTCGGCGCGGACACCGGTCTCCTGGACGAGACGCGCCACACCCAGCCCGCGCTGTTCGCCGTCGAGGTGGCGCTGTTCCGGCTCCTGGAGAACTGGGGTCTGAAGCCCGACTTCGTGTCCGGGCATTCGATCGGTGAGATCGCCGCCGCGCACGTGGCGGGGGTCTTCTCCCTGGACGACGCGTGCGCGCTGGTGGAGGCACGCGGCCGGCTGATGCAGGCGCTGCCGGCCGGTGGTGTGATGATCGCGGTGCAGGCTTCGGAGGACGAGGTCCTGCCGCTGCTGACCGACCGGGTGAGCATCGCCGCCGTCAACGGGCCGACCTCGGTGGTCATCGCCGGTGACGAGGACGCTGCCGTCGCGGTCGTGGAGGCCTTCCCCGACCGGAAGTCCAAGCGGCTGACCGTCAGCCACGCCTTCCACTCCCCGCACATGGACGGCATGCTGGCCGACTTCCGCAAGGTCGCCGAAGACCTGGCGTACGCCACACCGCGGATCCCGGTCGTCTCCAACCTGACCGGCGCCCTCGTCACCGACGAGATGGGATCGGCGGACTTCTGGGTGCGCCACGTCCGCGAGGCGGTCCGCTTCCTCGACGGCATCCGCACCCTGGAAGCCGCCGGAGTCACCACGTACCTCGAACTCGGCCCGGACGGTGTTCTCTCCGCCCTCGCCCAGGACTGCCTGACCCAGGACGGCGCGGCCCGCTTCGCGCCCGCCCTGCGGTCCGGCCGCCCCGAGGCCGAGACGCTGAACACCGCCCTCGCCCTCGCCCACACCCACGGCGCGGCCGCCGACTGGGAGGCCTACTTCGCCCCGACCGGCTCCCGCGCGACCGAACTGCCCACGTACGCCTTCCAGCGCGACTGGTACTGGCTCGACTCGGCCGCCGGCGCCCAGCACGTCCCGGGCGACGCCGCCGGCTTCGGACTCGGCACGACGGACCACCCGCTGCTCGGCGCGGCCGTCGAACTGCCCGACTCGGACGGGTTCCTGTTCACCGGCCGGCTCTCCACGGCCACCCACGGGTGGCTCGCGGACCACGCCGTCCTGGGCTCGGTCCTGCTGCCCGGCACGGCCTTCGTGGAACTGGCCGTCCGGGCCGGCGACCAGGTCGGCTGCGACGTCCTGGAGGAACTGACCCTGCAGGCACCGCTCGTGCTCCCCGAGCGCGGCGGAGTCCAGCTGCGGCTCTCCCTCGCCGGCGCCGACGAGACCGGCCGCCGCGCCCTGTCCCTGTACTCCCGCGACGAGGAGAGCCCCGCCGACGAGCCGTGGACGCGGCACGCCACCGGCGTCCTCGCCACCGGTGACGCCCCGGCCCCGACGGCCGACCTCACGGACTGGCCGCCGGCCGGAGCCGAACCGGTCGACATCGACGGCCTCTACGACGGCCTCGCCGCGGCCGGGTTCGACTACGGCCCGGCCTTCCAGGGCCTGCGCTCTGCCTGGCTCCACGGCGACGCCGTCTACGCCGAGGTGAGCCTCGACGAGGAGACCGCCGCAACGGCCGACTGGTTCGGCCTGCACCCGGCCCTCCTCGACGCCACCCTCCACGCGGCCGGACTCGGCGCACTCGTCGAGGACACCGGACAGGGGCGCCTGCCCTTCGCCTGGAGCGGCGTACGCCTCCACGCGGCCGGCGCCGCCGCCGTACGGGTCCGCCTGGCCCCGGCCGGGCGCGACGCCGTGTCACTGGAGCTCGCCGACCCGGCGGGCGCACCGGTCGCCTCGGTGGAGTCGCTCGCACTGCGGGCCGTCTCGCCCGATCAGATCGGCGCGGCCCGCGGCGCACGCCCCGAGTCGCTGTTCCAGGTCGAGTGGACGGCGCTCCAGCCGGCCCCGGTGCCCGCGGCCGAGCAGCGCCCCTGGGCCCTGCTCGCCGACGGCCACCCCGGGCTCGACACCGTGGGCGTGCGCTACGAGGCCCACACCGGCCTCGCGGACCTCGCCGCTCCGGCTCTGGTCTGCGTACCGCTGACCGCGCCGGCCGATCCGCAGGACGTGGCGGGCGCGGTGCACGCCGAGACCGGACGGCTGCTGGAACTGGTACGGGAGTGGCTGGCCGAGGACCGGTTCGCGGACTCGCGCCTGCTGGTCCTGACCCGGGGCGCGGTGGCCGCCGCGCCGGGCGAGGACATCGCGGACCTGGTCCACGCTCCGGCGTGGGGCCTGCTGCGCTCGGCGCAGTCGGAGAACCCCGGCCGCATCGTGCTGGCCGACACGGACGGGACCGACGCCTCCTACCGGGTCCTGCCCGCGGTGCTGGCCTCGGGTGAGTCCGAGGTGGCGGTGCGTGGCGGATCGGTGCTGGTGCCGAGGCTGGCGCGGGCTGCGGTCGTGGCTGACGCGGCTCCTGCGTGGGATGCCGGGGGCACGGTCCTCGTCACGGGTGCGAGTGGTTCGCTGGGTGGTCTGTTCGCCCGGCACCTGGTGGCCGAGCACGGCGTACGCCACCTGCTGTTGGTGAGCCGTCGTGGTGAGGCGGCCTCGGGTGCCGCCGAGCTGTCGGCGGAGCTGGCTGAGCTGGGTGCGGAGGTGGCGTGGGCGGCGTGTGACGTCGCCGACCGGGAGGCGCTGGCCGCCGTCCTGGCCGGGATCCCGGCCGAGCGTCCGCTGTCGGCGGTCGTGCACACGGCCGGTGTTCTGGACGACGGTGTCGTCGGTTCTCTGACGGCTGAGCGGTTGTCGGTGGTGTTGCGTCCGAAGGTGGACGCGGCGTGGAACCTGCACGAGCTGACCGCCGGTCTCGACCTGTCCGCGTTCGTCCTGTTCTCGTCCGCTGCGGGTGTGTTCGGTGGTGCGGGTCAGGCCAACTACGCGGCGGGCAACGTGTTCCTGGACGCCCTCGCCGCGCACCGCCGGGCCCAGGGCCTGGCCGCGACCTCCCTCGCCTGGGGCCTGTGGGCCGAAGCCGGCGGCATGGGCGGCGCCCTGAACAGCGAGGAGGTCTCCCGTCTGGGCCGGGGCGGAGTGAACGCCCTGACCGCGGCCGAGGGCCTGACCCTGTTCGACGCCGCCTCGGCCACCGAACGCCCGCTGCTGGTACCGGTCAAGCTGGACCTGGCCGCCCTGCGCGCCCAGGCGGGCGGCGGAATGCTCCCGCCGCTGCTCTCCGGCCTCGTCCGCACCCCGGCCCGCCGGACCGCCGGCGGCGCCACCGCCCCCGGCACGGACGGCGGAGCGGAACTGCGCGAACGCCTCTCCGGGCTCGCGCCGGCCGCACGGGACGAAGCCCTGCTGGAGCTGGTCTGTGCGTACGTCGCGGGAGTCCTCGGCTTCGCCGGGCCCGAAGCGGTCGACCCGGCCCGGTCGTTCAACGAGGTCGGCTTCGACTCGCTGACCGCCGTCGAACTGCGCAACCGCCTCGGCGCCGCCACCGGCGTACGCCTCCCCGCCACCCTCGTCTTCGACTACCCGACGCCGACGGCACTGGTGGAGTACCTGCGCGACGAGCTCTGGCAGGACGGCGCGGCAGCCGTACCCCCGCTGCTCGCCGAACTGGAACGCCTGGAGAAGACGCTCGTCACCTCGACGCCCGACTCCGCGGGCCGCGACCGCATCACCGAGCGGCTCCAGGCCCTGCTCACCGCATGGAACACGGCCGGGGACGAGGCGGCGGCCGCCGCCGACCCGGACGGGGCCCAGGTGGCCGAAGCCCTGGAGAGCGCGACCGACGACGACCTCTTCGACTTCATCGGCAAGGAGTTCGGCATCTCATGACGCGGCAGCTCCACCCCACCCCTTCCCACCACTTTGACTTTCTGGCTTCTGTACGAGGGATGCACGCATGAACGAGGAAAAGCTCCGGTACTTCCTGAAGCGGGTAACGGCCGATCTCCACGAGACGCGCCGCCGCCTCCAGGAGGTCGAGTCGGAGGAGCAGGAGCCGATCGCGATCATCGGAATGAGCTGCCGCTACCCGGGAGACGTCGAGTCCCCCGAGGACCTGTGGCGGCTGGTGTCCGAGGAGACCGACGCGATCTCGGCCTTCCCGACGGACCGGGGCTGGGACACGGGGAGCCTGTTCGACGAGGACCCCGACGGGCGGGGCACGAGCTACGTGCGCGAAGGCGGCTTCCTGCACTCCGCCAACCGCTTCGAGCCGGAGTTCTTCGGCATCTCCCCCCGTGAAGCCGTGGCGATGGACCCGCAGCAGCGCCTGCTGCTGGAAATCGCCTGGGAGGCCTTCGAACGCGCCGGCATCGACCCCACCTCGATGCGCGGCAGCCGCACCGGCGTCTTCACCGGCGTCATGTACCACGACTACGCCTCGCGGCTGCGCGCCGTACCGCCGGAGGTCGAGGGTTACCTCGGCACCGGCGGCTCCAGCAGCATCGCCTCCGGCCGCGTCTCGTACACGTTCGGCCTGGAGGGCCCGGCGCTCACCGTCGACACCGCCTGCTCCTCCTCCCTCGTCACGCTCCACCTGGCCATGCAGGCGCTGCGCAAGGGCGAGTGCTCGCTCGCCCTCGCGGGCGGCGTCACCGTCATGCCGACGCCCGGCACCTTCACCGAGTTCAGCCGCCAGCGCGGCCTGTCCTTCGACGGCCGCTGCAAGTCCTTCGCGGACGCCGCCGACGGCACCGGCTGGGGCGAGGGCGCGGGCATGCTCCTCGTGGAACGCCTCTCCGACGCCCGCCGCAACGGCCACCGCGTGCTCGCGGTGGTCCGCGGCTCGGCGGTCAACCAGGACGGTGCGAGCAACGGCCTCACGGCGCCCAACGGCCCGTCCCAGCAGCGCGTCATCCGCCAGGCCCTGGCCGACGCCCGCCTCACCGGCGCGGACGTCGACGTGGTCGAGGCGCACGGCACCGGCACCACCCTCGGCGACCCCATCGAGGCGCAGGCCCTGCTGGCCACGTACGGCCGGGAGCACACCGAGGACCGCCCGCTGTGGCTGGGCTCCGTGAAGTCCAACATCGGACACACGCAGGCCGCCGCCGGCGTGGCCGGCGTCATCAAGATGGTCATGGCGATCCGCCACGGCCGGATCCCGAAGTCCCTCCACGTGGACGAGCCCTCGACCAAGGTCGACTGGGCCGCGGGCGCCGTGTCGCTGCTGCGCACCACCGTGGACTGGCCGGACACCGGCCGCCCGCGCCGCGCGGCCGTCTCCTCGTTCGGCATCAGCGGCACCAACGCGCACACCATCATCGAGCAGGCCCCCACCGAGGTCCCCGCCGACGCGGCGGCGACCGAGGCGGCCGGGACCGACGCGGCCGGGACCGAGTCGGAGACCGGGACCGAGACCGCCGAGACGGCGGCCCCGCAGCGCCGCACCGTCGTACCGCCCGTACTGCCGTGGCCCGTCTCGGCCCGTACGGAAGCCGCCCTGCGCGCCCAGGCCGAACGCCTGCTCACCCACCTGCGCGCCCACCCCGACCAGTCGGCGGCGGACATCAGCCGCTCCCTGGCCACCGGCCGAGCCGCCCTCGAACACCGCGCCGTCGTCGTGGCCGGCGACCGCGACCGCGCCCTCGCCGACCTGGCGGCACTGGCCTCCGAAGAGGAGACCGCCGCGACGCGCGTCGTCCGGGGCGAGGCCGGAGCACGCGGCAAGACCGCCTTCCTGTTCACGGGTCAGGGCAGCCAGCGCCTGGGGATGGGGCGTGAGCTGTATGACGCCTACCCGGTGTTCGCGACCGCTCTGGATGCGGTGTGTGAGCGGCTGGAACTCCCGCTGAAGGAGGCGCTGTTCGGTACGGATGCCGCTCTGCTGGACCGTACGGAGTACGCCCAGCCGGCGCTGTTCGCCGTCGAGGTGGCGCTGTTCCGGCTGCTGGAGTCGTGGGGTGTGAAGCCGGACTTCCTGTCCGGGCATTCGGTCGGTGAGATCGCCGCCGCACATGTGGCGGGGGTGCTGTCGATGGAGGACGCGTGCGTGCTGGTCGCCGCCCGCGGGCGGCTGATGCAGGCGCTGCCGGCCGGTGGTGTGATGATCGCGCTGGAGGCTTCGGAGGACGAGGTCCTGCCGCTGCTGACCGACCGGGTGAGCATCGCCGCGGTCAACGGTCCGCGCTCGGTCGTGATCGCCGGTGACGAGGACGCGGCGACGGCCGTCGTGGGGTCGTTCGCGGACCGGAAGTCCAAGCGGCTGACGGTGAGCCACGCGTTCCACTCGCCTCACATGGACGGGATGCTGGACGGGTTCCGCCAGGTTGTGGCCGGGCTGACGTACGGTGCCCCGCAGATTCCGGTGGTGTCGAACCTGACCGGTGCCCTGGTCTCGGATGAGATGGGTTCGGCGGAGTTCTGGGTGCGGCACGTCCGCGAGGCGGTCCGCTTCCTCGACGGCATCCGTGCCCTGGAGGCCGCGGGCGTGACCACGTACGTCGAGCTCGGGCCCGACGGGGTGCTGTCCGCGATGGCGCAGGCCTGCCTGGCCGACGACACCGGCACCGCCGCCTTCGTACCCACCCTCCGCAGGGACCGTCCCGAGGCGGAGACCGCCGTCACGGCCCTCGCCCGCGTACACGTCCGGGGCATCGCCGTCGACTGGCAGTCCTACCACCGTGACACCGGCGCCGAGCACGTCGACCTGCCCACGTATGCCTTCCAGCGCGAGCACTACTGGCTCGACGCCGGAACCCTCGGCGGCGACGTGACCACCGCCGGACTCCGGTCCGCCGACCACCCCCTGCTCGGCGCCTCGGTGACGCTGGCGGACGCCGACGGCCTGCTCCTCACCGGGCGACTGTCACTGCCCACCCACCCCTGGCTCGCGGACCACCGCGTCATGGGCTCCGCGCTGCTCCCGGGCACGGCCTTCGTCGAGTTCGCCCTCCATGCCGGCGAGCGCGTCGGCTGCGACCTGGTCGACGAACTGACCGTCGCGGCCCCGCTCGTACTGCCCGAGGAAGGCGCCGTCGAGCTCCAGATCACCGTCGGAGCGCCCGACGAGGCGGGCCGCCGCCCGGTCGTCTTCCACTCGCGCGACAGCCTGGCGGCCTACGACGAGCCGTGGGTCCGCAACGCCACCGCGACGCTGGCGCAGGGCGCGGAGGAGAAGCAGGCCTGCGACCTCAACGCCTGGCCGCCCGCCGGTGCGGCACCCGTTGACATCGAAGGCCTGTACGAGGGCCTCGCGGACTCCGGCTTCGGCTACGGCCCGGTGTTCCAGGGCCTGCGGGCCGCCTGGCGGCGCGGCGAGGAGGTGTTCGCCGAGGTCGGACTCGGCGACGAAACCGACCCGGGCGCCGAGCAGTTCACGATCCACCCCGCGCTCCTCGACTCCGCCCTGCACGCCATCGGCCTCGGCTCCCTCATGGAGGACACCGGCCGGGGCCAACTGCCCTTCTCCTGGTCCGGGGTCGCGGTCCACTCCACCGGAGCGGACACCCTGCGCGTGCGCCTCTCCAAGGCGGGTCAGCAGTCCGTACGGCTGGACATGGCCGACATCGAGGGCGCGCCCGTCGCGACGGTGGACAGCCTGGCCCTCCGGGCCTTCTCGCCCGAGCAGTTCGGCCGCCCGGCCGGTGGCCACGGCGACTCCCTGTTCGGTGTCGAGTGGACCGAGGCGGCCTCGGCGGCGGCCGGTTCCGCCGACACCTGGATGATGCTCGGCGAGGGCGCGCAGGTCTTCGCCGACCTCGCCGGGCTGGGCGTGGCCGTGGTCGAGGGCGGGGAGATCCCGTCCGCGCTGGTCGTGCCGTGCACCGAGCCCGCCGACGCGGACGTGGCCGCCGCGGTACACGCCGAGACCGGCCGCGTGCTCGCGCTGGTCAAGGAATGGCTGGCCGACGACCGCTTCTCCGGCTCTCGCCTGGTGTTCCTGACGCGGGGTGCGGTGGAGGCCGTGCCGGGTGAGGGTGTGTCGGACCTGGTCCACGCTCCGGTACGGGGCCTGGTGCGGTCGGCGCAGTCGGAGAACCCGGGGCGGATCGTCCTGGTGGACGTGGATGCCGATGCCGAGGTGGAGCAGGCGCTCTCCTCCGCGCTGGCTTCGGGTGAGTCCGAGGTGGCGGTGCGTGGCGGTTCGGTGCTGGTGCCGAGGCTGGCGCGGGCTGCGGTCGTGGCTGACGCGGCTCCTGCGTGGGATGCCGAGGGCACGGTCCTCGTCACCGGTGCGAGTGGTTCGCTGGGTGGCCTGTTCGCCCGGCACCTGGTGGCCGAGCACGGCGTACGGAATCTGCTGCTGGTGAGCCGTAGTGGTGAGGCGGCCTCCGGTGCCGCCGAGCTGTCGGCGGAGCTGGCTGAGCTCGGTGCGGAGGTGGCGTGGGCGGCGTGTGACGTCGCTGACCGGGAGGCGCTGGCCGCCGTCCTGGCTGGCATTCCGGCCGAGCGTCCGTTGTCGGCGGTCGTGCACACGGCCGGTGTTCTGGACGACGGTGTCGTCGGCTCTCTGACGGCTGAGCGGTTGTCGGCGGTGTTGCGTCCGAAGGTGGACGCGGCGTGGAACCTGCACGAGCTGACCGCCGGTCTCGACCTGTCCGCGTTCGTTCTCTTCTCGTCCGCTGCGGGTGTGTTCGGCGGCGCGGGCCAGGCCAACTACGCGGCTGCCAACACCTTCCTGGACGCCCTCGCCGCCCACCGCCGGGCCCAGGGCCTGGCCGCGACCTCCCTTGCCTGGGGTCTGTGGGCCGAGGTGGGTGGTATGGGTGGTGCGCTGGACGCCGAGGACGTTTCGCGCATGGGTCGTGGTGGGGTCAACGCCCTGTCGCCGGCCGAGGGTCTGGCCCTGTTCGACACCGCCTGCGCCTCCGGCCAGGCGCTGCTGGCGCCCGTCAAGCTGGACCTGGCCGCCCTGCGTGCGGCGGCCGCCGGCGGGATGCTCCCGCCGCTGCTCTCCGGCCTCGTCCGCATGCCGGCCCGTCGGGCCGCCCGGGGCAGCGGCGGCGGCGCGTTCGCCCGGCAGCTCGCTGCCCTGCCGCAGGACCAGCAGGCCGGCGCCGTCCTCGGACTGGTCCGGGGCCAGGTCGCGGCCGTACTCGGCTTCGCGGGGCCGGAAGCGGTGGATCCGGCGCGGTCGTTCAGCGAGGTCGGCTTCGATTCGCTGACCGCCGTCGAACTGCGGAACCGGCTCGGCGCCGCCACCGGTGTCCGCCTGCCGGCCACCCTCGTCTTCGACTACCCGACGCCCGCCGTCCTGGGGGAGTACCTGCACGGCGAACTGCTCGGCAGCCAGGAAGCGGACACGGCTCCGACCGCCGTCGCCGTGCACGATGACGAGCCGATCGCCATCGTCTCGATGGCCTGCCGCTTCCCGGGCGACGTCCGCTCGCCCGAGGACCTGTGGCGACTCGTCCGCGACGGGCGGGACGCCATCTCGGACATGCCCGCCGACCGGGGCTGGGACCTCGAAGCCCTCTTCGACGCCGACCCGGACCGCCAGGGCACCAGCTACAGCACGGCCGGCGGGTTCCTGCACGACGCGCACCACTTCGACCCGACGTTCTTCGGGATCTCGCCGCGCGAGGCCCTGGCGACCGACCCGCAGCAGCGGCTGCTGCTGGAGACCTCCTGGGAGGCCTTCGAGCGCGCCCGGATCGACCCGGCCTCCATGCGCGGCAGCCGGACCGGCGTGTTCGCGGGTGTCATGTACAACGACTACGGCACCCTGCTGCACCGGGCCCCGGAGGGCCTGGAGGGGTACATGGGGACGTCCAGCTCGGGCAGTGTCGCCTCGGGCCGCGTCTCGTACACCTTCGGCCTGGAAGGCCCGGCGGTCACCGTCGACACGGC
This sequence comes from Streptomyces sp. NPDC004667, assembly GCF_040609475.1. Taxonomy (NCBI): domain Bacteria; kingdom Bacillati; phylum Actinomycetota; class Actinomycetes; order Kitasatosporales; family Streptomycetaceae; genus Streptomyces; species Streptomyces sp. NPDC004667. The sequence continues at coordinate 73,436 of NZ_JBEXKC010000034.1, forward strand.
CTGCTCCTCCTCGCTCGTCACCCTCCACCTCGCCGTCCAGGCCCTGCGCAACGGCGAATGCGACCTCGCGCTCGCCGGCGGTGTGACCGTGATGGCCACGCCCGGCACCTTCATCGCCTTCAGCCGGCAGCGCGGCCTCGCGACGGACGGCCGCTGCAAGCCCTTCGCCGCTGCTGCCGACGGCACCGCCTGGGGCGAGGGCGTCGGCATGCTCCTCGTCGAGCGGCTCTCGGACGCCCGCCGCAACGGGCACCCGGTCCTCGCGGTGGTCCGCGGCTCGGCGATCAACCAGGACGGCGCCTCCAACGGGCTGACCGCCCCCAACGGCCCCTCCCAGCAGCGCGTCATCCGCCAGGCCCTCGCCAGCGCGGGCCTGACCTCCGCCGACGTCGACGTGGTCGAGGCGCACGGTACGGGCACGACGCTCGGCGACCCGATCGAAGCTCAGGCGCTGCTGGCCACGTACGGCCAGGACCGGGCGGCGGACCGCCCGCTGCTGCTGGGCTCGATCAAGTCCAACATGGGCCACACGCAGGCCGCCGCCGGTGTCGCCGGCATCATCAAGATGGTGCAGGCCATGCGGCACGGGACGGTGCCGAAGACCCTGCACGTGGACGAGCCCTCCCCGCACGTCGACTGGTCCGAGGGCGCCGTCGAGCTGCTGACGGAATCGGTGGCCTGGCCGGAGACCGGCCGCCCGCGCCGCGCGGCCATCTCCTCCTTCGGCATCAGCGGCACCAACGCGCACACCATCATCGAGCAGGCCCCGGACGAGGCAGCGGTGGCCGCGGCCGACACGGACGCGGCGCCGGCGTTCCCGTACGTGCTGTCCGCGAAGTCGACGGACGCGCTGAGCGCCCAGGCGGCCCGCCTGCGGACCCACCTGCAGGACACGCCCGAGGCCGGCGCGGCGGACATGGCCTACTCGCTGGCCACCCGTCGCGCTGCCTTCGCCCACCGTGCGGTGATCGTGGCCGGCGCCCGGGACGAACTGCTCGGCGCGCTGGCCGCGCTGGAGAACGGCGACATGACTGCCGCCGGGATCACCTGCGGCACCGTGGGCGCCGCCGGAGCCGGCAAACTCGCTTTCCTGTTCACCGGTCAGGGCAGTCAGCGTCTCGGGATGGGGCGTGAGCTGTACGAGGCTCAGCCGGTGTTCGCCGCCGCGCTTGATGCGGTGTGCGAGCGGCTGGAACTCCCGCTGAAGGAAGCGCTGTTCGGTACGGATGCCGCCCTGCTGGACCGGACGGAGTACACCCAGCCGGCGCTGTTCGCCGTCGAGGTGGCGCTGTTCCGGCTCCTGGAGTCGTGGGGTGTGAAGCCGGACTTCGTGTCCGGGCATTCGATCGGTGAGATCGCCGCCGCGCACGTGGCGGGGGTGCTGTCGCTGGACGACGCGTGCACGCTCGTGTCCGCCCGCGGGCGGCTGATGCAGGCCCTGCCGGCCGGTGGCGTGATGATCGCTCTGGAGGCTTCGGAGGACGAGGTCCTGCCGCTGCTGACGGACCGGGTCGGCATCGCCGCGATCAACGGGCCGCGCTCGGTCGTGATCGCCGGTGACGAGGACGCCGCGACCACCGTCGTGGGGTCGTTCGCGGATCGGAAGTCCAAGCGGCTGACCGTCAGCCACGCCTTCCACTCCCCGCACATGGACGGGATGCTGGACGGGTTCCGCCGGGTCGCGGAGGGGCTCACGTACGAGAGCCCGCGCATCCCGGTCGTGTCGAACCTGACCGGTGCCCTGGTCTCCGACGAGATGGCCTCGGCGGACTTCTGGGTGCGGCACGTCCGCGAGGCGGTCCGCTTCCTCGACGGCATCCGCACCCTGGAAGCCGCCGGGGTCACCACGTACCTCGAACTCGGCCCCGACGGAATCCTCTGCGCCATGGCGCAGACCTGCCTGGCCGACGAGACGCGTGCTGCCGTGTTCGCCCCCGCCCTGCGCAAGGAGCGCCCCGAGACGGCCACCCTCACGGCCGCCGTCGCCGAGGCCCACGCCCACGGGGCCCCCGTCGACTGGGAGTCGTACTTCACGGGCACCGGTGCCCGGAGCATCGACCTGCCGACCTACGCCTTCCAGCACGAGCGGTACTGGATCGACCTCCCCGTCGGATCCTTCGCCGACGCGGCCGCCGCGGGCCTGCGGCCCGCCGACCACCCCCTGCTCGGCGCCTCCGTGATGCTGGCGGACGCCGACGGCCTGCTCCTCACCGGGCGGCTGTCCGTCGCCACCCACCCCTGGCTCGCGGACCACGTGGTCATGGGCTCGGTGACGCTGCCCGGTACGGCGTTCGTCGAGCTGGCGCTGCGCGCCGGTGAGCAGATCGGCTGCGACGTGGTGGAAGAGCTGACCCTCGCCGCCCCCCTCGTCCTCGCCGAGGACGGCGGCGTCGAGCTCCAGATCGCCGTCGGGGCCCCCGACGAGGCGGGCCGCCGGCCCCTGGCCTTCCACTCGCGCGACGGCCTGGCGGCGGACAGCGCCCTCTGGCTCCGCAACGCCACCGCGACCCTCGCGGTGGGTACGGAGGAGCCCCCGGTGTTCGACCTCGCGGCCTGGCCCCCGGCCGGCGCGGAGCCCGTCGACGTCGAGGAGCTGTACGAGGGCTTCGCCGAGTCCGGCTTCGGCTACGGGCCCGTGTTCCAGGGCCTGCGGGCCGCCTGGCGCAAGGGCGACGAGGTGTTCGCCGAGGTCGGCCTCGGTGACGAGCAGGGCCCGGACGCCGAGCAGTTCACGATCCACCCGGCGCTCCTCGACTCCGTTCTGCACGCCATCGGCCTCGGCTCCCTCGTGGAGGACACCGGTCTGCCGCGGCTGCCGTTCTCCTGGTCCGGGGTCGCGGTCCACTCCACGGGAGCGGACACCTTGCGCGTACGGCTCTCCCGGGCCGGACGCGAGGCGGTGCGTCTGGAGATCGCCGACACCGACGGCGTACCGGTCGCCTCGGTGGACAGCCTCGCTCTGCGCGCCTTCTCGCCGGAGCAGCTCGGCCGGCAGGTCGCCGGCCACGGCGATGCGCTGTTCCGCGTCGAGTGGCGCGAACTGATGCCGTCCGACGCGCTGTTCGGCGACTGGATCATGCGGGACGAGGCCGACGCGCAGGCCCTCGACGACCTCGACGCGGTGCCGGGTGCGCTGGTGCTGTCGTGCCCGGCGCCCGACGGCCCGGACGTGGCCGACGCGGTGCACGCCGAGGCGGCCCGGGTGCTGGCGCTGCTCCAGCGGTGGCTGTCCGACGACCGCTTCACCGATGCGCGGCTGGCGTTCCTGACCCGAGGCGCCGTGACCGTCGCCCCGGGCGACGGTCCTGCGGACCTGGTGCACGCCGCGGTGTGGGGCCTGGTGCGCTCCGCGCAGTCGGAGAACCCGGGCCGGATCGTCCTGGTGGACGTCGACGCCGACGGCGATGCGGAGCAGGCGCTCTCCTCCGCGCTGGCCTCGGGTGAGTCCGAGGTGGCGGTGCGCGGGGGCGTGCTGCTCGTGCCGCGCCTGGCACGCGCGTCGGTTGCCGGCTTGGATCCGGAGTGGGCGGCCGGAGGCACGGTGCTCGTCACGGGTGCGAGTGGTTCGCTGGGTGGTCTGTTCGCCCGGCATCTGGTGGCCGAGCACGGTGTACGTCAGCTGTTGTTGGTGAGCCGTCGTGGTGAGGCGGCTCCGGGTGCCGTGGAGTTGTCGGCGGAGCTGGCTGAGCTGGGTGCGGAGGTGGCGTGGGCGGCGTGTGACGTCGCTGACCGGGAGGCGCTGGCCGCCGTCCTGGCCGCGATCCCGGCCGAGCGTCCGTTGTCGGCGGTCGTGCACACGGCCGGTGTTCTGGACGACGGTGTCGTGGGTTCTTTGACGGCTGAGCGGTTGTCGGCGGTGTTGCGTCCGAAGGTGGACGCGGCGTGGAACCTGCACGAGCTGACCGCTGGTCTCGACCTGTCCGCGTTCGTCCTGTTCTCGTCCGCTGCGGGTGTGTTCGGTGGTGCGGGCCAGGCCAACTACGCGGCTGCCAACACCTTCCTGGACGCCCTCGCCGCCCACCGTCGGGCCCAGGGCCTGGCCGCGACCTCCCTCGCCTGGGGCCTGTGGGACGAGGCGGGCGGCATGGGGGACACCCTGGACGCCGGCGACGTCTCGCGGATGGGCCGCGGTGGCGTGATCGCCCTGACCGCCGCCGACGGCGTGGCCCTGTTCGACAGCGCCTGCGCCTCCGGACAGGCCCTGCTGGTGCCGGTCCGGCTGGACCTGGCCGCGCTGCGCGCCGCCGCTCGCGGCGGGATGCTCCCGCCGCTGCTCTCCGGCCTCGTCCGCATGCCCTCGCGGCGTGCGGCCCGGGGCGGCACGGCCGCGGTCGGTGCCTTCGCCCGGCAGCTCACGGCCCTGCCGCAGGACCAGCGGCCGGGAGCCGTGCTGGAGCTGGTCCGGGGCCAGGTGGCCGCCGTACTCGGCTTCGCCGGCCCCGAAGCGGTGGATCCGGCGCGGTCGTTCAGCGAGGTCGGCTTCGACTCGCTGACCGCCGTCGAACTGCGCAACCGCCTCGCGGCGGCGACGGGTGTGCGCCTGCCGGCCACCCTCGTCTTCGACTACCCGACCCCGGCCGTCCTGGCGGAGTACCTGCACGCCGAGCTGCTCGGCGGCCAGGGCACGGACGTGGCCGCGGTCGCGGCCTCCGTGCACGACGACGAGCCGATCGCCATCGTGGCGATGGCCTGCCGCTTCCCCGGTGACGTCCGCTCGCCCGAGGACCTGTGGCGACTCGTCGCGGACGGACGGGACGCCATTTCCGCCATGCCGGACGACCGCGGCTGGGACCTCGCCGGAATCCTCGACCCCGGCCAGCCGGGCGCCGACTACAGCCCGACCGGCGGGTTCCTGCACGACGCGCACCACTTCGACCCGACGTTCTTCGGGATCTCGCCGCGCGAGGCCCTGGCGACCGACCCGCAGCAGCGGCTGCTGCTGGAGACCTCCTGGGAGGCCTTCGAGCGGGCCGGCATCGACCCGGCGTCGATGCGCGGCAGCCGGACCGGCGTGTTCGCGGGTGTCATGTACAACGACTACGGCACCCTGCTGCACCGGGCCCCGGAGGGCCTGGAGGGGTACATGGGGACGTCCAGCTCGGGCAGTGTCGCCTCGGGCCGCGTTTCGTACACCTTCGGGCTGGAGGGCCCGGCGGTCACCGTCGACACGGCCTGCTCGTCCTCCCTGGTCACCCTGCACCTCGCCGTCCAGGCCCTGCGCAACGGCGAATGCGACATGGCCCTCGCGGGCGGTGTGACCGTGATGGCCACGCCCGGCACCTTCATCGCCTTCAGCATCCAGCGCGGCCTGGCCTCCGACGGCCGCTGCAAGCCCTTCGCGGCCGCCGCCGACGGCACCGCCTGGGGCGAGGGCGTCGGCATGCTGCTGGTCGAGCGGCTCTCGGACGCCCGCGCCAAGGGCCACCCGGTCCTCGCCGTGGTCCGCGGCTCGGCGGTCAACCAGGACGGCGCCTCCAACGGGCTCACGGCCCCGAACGGCCCCTCGCAGCAGCGCGTCATCCGCCAGGCCCTGGCCAACGCCGGTCTGTCCGCCGCAGAGGTGGACGCCGTCGAGGCGCACGGCACGGGCACCACCCTCGGCGACCCGATCGAGGCGCAGGCCCTCCTGGCCACCTACGGCCAGGAGCACACGGACGAGCAGCCGCTGTGGCTCGGTTCGATCAAGTCCAACGTGGGCCACACACAGGCCGCCGCCGGTGTGGCGGGCGTCATCAAGATGGTCCAGGCGATACGGCACGGAGTCCTGCCGAAGTCCCTGCACGTGGACGAGCCCACCCCGCACGTGGACTGGTCGGCGGGAGCGGTCTCGCTCCTGGAGTCGGCCACCCCCTGGCCGGAGACCGGGCGCCCGCGCCGGGCGGCCGTGTCCTCGTTCGGCATCGGCGGCACCAACGCGCACACCATCATCGAGCAGGCCCCCGACGAGGCCGTGGTCACCGCGGCCGAGACGGGTACCGCACCGGTGCTGCCGTACGTGGTGTCCGCGAAGTCGGCGGACGCCGTGCGCGACCAGGCGGCCCGCCTGCGCAGGCACCTGGAGGGCGCGGCCGGGCTCAGGCCCGCCGATGTGGCGCTCTCCCTGGCCACGACCCGGGCCGTCTTCGACCACCGCGCGGTGGTCGTGGCCGGGGACCGGAAGGAGCTGCTGCGTGGTCTGACCGCGCTGGAGGACGGCACCGCGGCCGCCGGAGTGACGCGCGGCGCCGTGAGCACCGGGAAGACGGTGTTCGTGTTCCCGGGTCAGGGTTCGCAGTGGTTGGGGATGGCGGCTGGGCTGCTGGAGTCCTCGCCGGCGTTCGCGGCGCGGATCGGGGAGTGCGCGAAGGCGCTGGAGCCCTTCACCGACTGGTCGTTGGTGGATGTGCTCCGGGCCGCCGACGGCGCGCCCTCCCTCGACCGGGTGGATGTGGTGCAGCCGGCGTTGTTCGCGGTGATGGTGTCGCTGGCCGAGGTGTGGGCTGCGGCGGGTGTCCGTCCGGGTGCCGT